>JAVBOP010000189.1:0-6301 GCA_031550405.1 Kapaibacterium sp. (SeqCode) | reverse complement strand
AAATAGCTGTTTTTTTTGAACATTAAGCCAAAAAAATAATCCGATCAAAAATGAATAAATATTCACAAACAAATACTTATTTTGAAGATAAAAATCGTTTTGGACTGATAATAAAAAATGGTAAGTCCCTTACAGCAAAAGGAATTAAGCCTGAATGCAAATTTCAGCAAGTTTTCAAATCAACTTGGTTATTTGGGGCCTGCTATCGTGTTGGTCGTGTCGGCAAGGATTTCATGGATAAAGCCAAGCCGGGCCTTATCAAGCTGTTTTGCCAGTCAAATGCACTGCTTACTTTAAAAGAATATTTACTTGATTATGCAGATGATGATACAAGAGTGCTTGGGAACAGACTTATTGAGGCAGAGCTTGCGAAGTTGCAATCCAATGCAGTGCCGCGAACGGAGGTTTGCATCGATAAAATTGCCAAAGGCGAGCGCGATATATACATATAGTCTACCGTTTCTCATCTTTCGCGACTTTTCAACGGCATTGGATTTTTGCTATTTTTTAATGTTGTTTTGTTCGAGCATTTTTATTAGGGTGCCTTTGCCATAACCATAACCTGCTTCTAATATTATGCCGTCAGTCGAGACAAGAACATAGTATGGAATACCTGATAAGCCGTATTTTTCCCATACATCATTAGTGCCTTGCAGATTGAGTGAAGTTATATTTTTAGCTTTTGCAATTTTCTCAAATGATTCCTTTGAATCGAAAGCAATTCCTATAATTTTCAAGGTGTTAGCATAATCTACTTCTATGGATTGCAATTCAGGAAGTGCCTGTACGCATGGAGCACAACCTGAACCCCAAAAATCCAGTAAAATATATTTGCCTTTGCCTGTAAATTCTGACAGATTATACTTTTTGCCTTCAAAATCAGATAAAGCCGCATCTATCATTTTATCGCCAGCCTTTATAGGGTATAGTAATTTGGTAATATTTCTACCTGTTTTTGTAAGTTTTTGCTCGTCATTCAAGCGGGCATACAGTTCCTTCGCGGGTTCAAGTAAATCAGGATATTTGCTTACTCTCCATATTTCCGTTACAGCATTGGCTAAGTCATACAAATGGTTTAGCCAGACATCGTTGATATCCATATTTTGCATAATTTTGATGTCATTAATTCTGATTCTTTCATTAATGTTATCAATAACAGAGTCAACAGGTCTAATTTTTGCCCATATTTCTTTACTTTTAACGGTATCGTCTTCTGGCAATGCCTTTAATTCCTTCATAAACACTTCCCGTTTTGTATATTCTAAATGCAGTAAATAAATATCATCAATTGACGCTTTTATGAATATATTTTCATCTTTCTGTTCCTGCAAATCGCTTTCTATATTCCATCTTACAGAGATATTCGATTCGCCAGTAATTTTTGTAGTATTATTGCAAACCCAAACAATGCAAACACCTGTTATTTCATCGCCTTCACCATACAGTTGCCACCTAACAGGAATGGAATCAATATCGCCAACAGCAGTATCTTGAAAGCGAAAATGCCCATTGATTAGAGTGTCGCGTAAAACATATTCCCGATTTATAGACGAACGCATAGCAATTACTGTTGAATCAGGAATATTTTTGATATTGCCTTCTATAACAAATTTCCCTGCAAATGCTTTATTATATGAAGTTAGCAATATTATTAGAAAGATAGCAAATGTTGTTTTTTTCATAATGTTACACTGTGTAATTATTAAAAAATATTCATAATTGTTGCTTTGAAAAGACAATGCAACCGTCCCCGTAGCTGCGGCATTTATTTTATTTCTGCAAAACAGCTACACCTGTGCAACCAAATATACAAAGCTATTAACAGCACAAAAGCCTCGATATATTACTTTACCGAAACATAAATATCAATGATGGCTTTATCTATATGCTCTAATACGTCGCTTTCTATTTCGTCAAAATCTACATTAAAGGCTCTGGCTGCATGCGCTTCAATTGTAATATCAACCCATGATGATATTAAACTGCTCTGCAATTCTCCTTTAACGGAATATTTTCTATATTTTGCTGCCGGCACGGTTATACCATGCAATTTTGCTGGAATATTGTCTAAAGAGCTTACCTTCCAGCCTATCGTAATCGTCAAGTCATAGACATTGTGAACTTCTGACCAAAGCCATTCGGAATACACACAGTACATCTTATCACTGTCTATCCTGTTAGAGATATTCTGGAGGCTCTCATCTGTTACGAGCTTCGTCCAAAGCGTGCTGATATCCTGTATATTTTGATTATTATGGTAAGTTGTCCTCATGGAAAAACCGGCAACAAAGAATTTCTCTAATTCTACTATTTTATATTCCATAATTTATACCTGTATATTTATATTCCATAATTTATACCTATATAAATTTATGCAACTGCCTTTCAAATATACAAAAAAAAAGCAATATGTGTGAGCAGTGTTTAATAAAAATTGGCTACATTTTATTAACGTACTACTCCTAATTCATAACCTGCTACATACAAGTACAATTTTATGAATATTTTTTAATAAATATGCCGCTATTCTTTCGGTATATTGTTCTGTTCGAGGAATTTAATAATTGAGCCTTTGCCATAACCGGATGTTTTGGCTACAATTTTATGGTCTGGAGAAATTAAAATGTAAGTAGGGCGGGAATTTACACCATATTTTTTGGCAAAACCAGCAATGCCATCTTTATCGTTCTTAAGATTCAATCCGGCAAGTTCTTTTGACTTGGATGTTCTCTTCCAAGTTTCTTCTATATCAAGACTTACAGATACTATCTGCAATGTTTTGGCATAATCCTTCTCAATGTTTTTTAATTCAGGAATGGATTGTATGCAAGGCAGACAGCCAGAATCCCAAAAATCAAGCAACATGTATTTATTCTTAATACTTGACAAAGTATGAGCAGCTCCTGCGGTGTCGTATAAAATAGCATCAATCATATTATCACCGATTGTTGGGATATATTCTTTAATGCCATGCAGTTTATTATAAATATTTATACCCGTTTCAGAGTTTTTTTGCTCCTTGCTTAAACGCTTATACTGCGCCAATGCAGGTTTGATAAGTTCCGGATTTTTTTCGCTAATTTTAGCTATTCCTGATAAATTTTCCAATCCGACCGTACCTATTTTCGACTTTGCCATGACCTTTAAAGCATTCACACGCATTTGATTGTCCAGCCTGTCTCTAATAGAATCTAATGCATCTACCTTATCTCCAATTTGCTTCCTCTTATCTCTATCAATATTAGGGTGCTGTGCCTGATTTACTAATTTTCGCCTCTCAATCGAACATAACTGAAAACTGTCTATTTCAGTTTTCGATGCCTCTGTATATAGATTTTCTTCTTTTTGTTCCGGCAAATTACTCGCAACATCCCAAGTGCCATACAATATAGAATTTCCTGTGATTTTTGTAACATTATCATATACCCAAATCTCGCTGAAGCTTTCTGGGAATACAGGAGTGCCAATATAAATATAGTCGTTATCTCCAACAGGAAGCCAGATATTTGTATCCTCCATGTTGCTCATATCCTTTTGCTCGCTCACGCTCAACAGGTATTTTGTAACGGTATCGGTTGTGCCTTCAAGGCGAAATTTACCATTTATAATAGTATCCGCTACGATGGTAACATATTGCATACCTTTTAATTGAGAAAGTGTAACTATAGCGGAATCGGGAATATTCGTAATATTCCCTTCGATTATAAATTTCTTTTCAGCTGAAAGTAAGTTATTAAGAGCCAGCAATAATGAGATGGTTAAAAGTAAGTTTTTCATAAGTTAAGTCCTCATAGATTATTAAAAAATATTCCTAATTTTTAATACCATTCTTTTCAAGCAGTTCTGTAATAATACCTTTAGCATAACCCTCTTGCATATCAATTATTTTATGATCAGGTGAAATCAGAAAATAGCGAGGAATGCCATTAAGTCTATATTTTTTACTGATACCCGAACTATATGTACTTGTGCCGTCTGTTCTTAAATTCAGCCAAGTAATTTCGTCTGGTTTATAAAATTTCTTCCATGAACTTTCTCTATCTAAATTAATTCCAACGACTTGCAAAGTATTGCCATATTTTTCAACTATCTCTTTAAGCTCTGAATTTGCAAGTATACAAGGTCCACAACCATAACTCCAAAAATCAAGCAAAATATATTTACCCTTTATATCAGATAAAGTATATTTTTTACCATCAATACAATCTAAAGTTGCATCAATCATAGTATCACCGATTTTGATATTCTCCTCATTTTCACTATCTACTACTTCATCACTTGGAAATAATATTTTTGTAACATATATTTGCTTTTTTTTCTGTTCTTCATTCAATTTATTATAAAGCTGCAAAATAGTATCACGATATTCGGGATTATCCTTTACGAGATATGCAACACTTGAAAAATAATTCAGCCATACTACTGAAATATCTTTTGTATTCTGTAGTACCTTTAAATGATTCAAATCAAGTGTTTTTCTAAGGCTGTCAGATTTATTTCGAGCTACTTTAAATTGCTTTGCAGTTACATCCATTGCATTAGTATCGTCATCTTCCATAGCTTGCAGGTACGTTCCAAATATTTGTTGCTCTTGGAACAAACACATCTGGAGATTTTTCCTATCTTCTTTCGAAATATTTATGAATATATTTTCATCTTTTTGCTCTTTTAAATCGCTTTCTTTAATCCAAGTATCTGCATATTTGGAATTACCAGTAATTTTTGTAGTATTATTATATGCCCAAATTAAAGTGGCAACCCTTTCATCCTCTAAGATATACATTGAAAGCGTATATTTTTTAGGAATAGTATCAGATTTAGCTTCAAGCCGGAATTTTCCACTTATAATAGTATCAATATCCAATTCTATATCGCCAAATCCATCTGAATCATAAAGTCTAATCACTGTCGAATCGGGAATATTCGCAATATTTCCTTCTATTACAAATGTCTTTTCAGCTGCAAATAAGTTATTGCTAATCAATAACAGTAGTGCAATTAATATTGCTTTTTTCATAAGTTAAATTCTCACAGATTGTTAAAAAATATTCCTAATATTTGTCAATGAAGTTTGATATTCTTTGTTAAAATATTGACTCTCTGTTATTCAACAAATTACAGGGTGTTGTTGTTAAGATTAAAATATATTACATTCTAAAATTACACCTTTAAGAGACTTGTTCTGCAAATTTGTCTTAAAAAAAGTAATATAAAAAGAAATATCGTAATTATTTTGAAATTTTAACCATAACTATTAAAATTCAGAAATAACTAAAATAACAATCTGTATGTCGTTTTTGATAAATTTTATTCATAATTCTGCTTTTAACTCTTTTGAAAGTACAAAATATGAAGTTTATTTTATTTTCTAAGATATCGATGGATAATAAAAAACCACTAAATTTTTAAATTAGTGGTTCTTATATAATATATCTATAATCAGTATTTTTATTTTGCTATTCTTTCAAGCCATTTCAACATGAATAACATGATACTCATGGAAATTAAACATGCAACAACAAACAGCATCCATGTCATTTCAAGTGATAGATTTTTATAGAAAATAGCTCCAATGAACAATAATTGATTGCCAAATGCCGTAGCACACAACCATAATCCCTGCATCATACCTTGATATTTTGGTGGTGCTACTTTTGATACAAAGGCAATACCCAAAGGACTTATGAATAATTCAGCAACTGTTAAGATAAAATATGTTCCTATTAATAAAAATGGTGTAACGCGTGCTGCATCAGGAAGTCCACCCATAGTTGTTATTTCAGCTTTTGATGGTAGTCCCATGGAGCCTAATGTCATTAAAATGTATGCACAAGCAGCAATACACATACCAATAGCGATTTTTTTAGGAGTTGAAGGTTCTTTACCTCTTGCACGTAATGCACCAAATACTGCTAAGACTACCGGGGTCAAGAATACTACAAAGAACGGATTGATTGACTGGAATAATTCCGCACCAACAAGTTTCGTAATGCCTAAATCTATATTGATATTGCTTAAGTCGGTATAATCTTTAGCAAAGAAAGTCAATGTCAAACCATTTTGATGGAAAGAGAACCAGAAGAAAATAACTACTGCAAACACTGCAAATAAAGCATGCAATCTTTGTTTAACTTCATGAATATCCATTTCTCCAGCTTGCGTGCCAACAGCTTTTGCATCATGTGCTTTAGGGTTAGGAAAACTTTTTTTATTTATCATATAAATAACAAATGAAATTGCCATTGCACCGATAGCTACTGCAAAAGCATAATGAAAGCCTGTTGCAAAGACATTTAAATAT
>JAVBOP010000129.1:0-2565 GCA_031550405.1 Kapaibacterium sp. (SeqCode) | reverse complement strand
TGAAAATGCTGGAGATTACATTAGATTTGTTTTTAGATAAAACCTTACATGATTTTGATTATGAGTTAACAATCACATAAGCAACAATAAAGTAACAATAGCCTTCAGTTTTTGTACTGCTTATCAGCGTGGGATATGTCACTACAATTGCATGTTTTCTGTTTATTAATTAAAATTAATAAAACAATCGGATTACTATTATGGTATAGATAATGTTTTGGTATTTGCTAAAACCATTATTTGGGTTGATATAGCATCATAGTTTTAAAGAAAATCATCTTAACTTCATAGAAATTAATCATATATTCTTTTAATTGTGGTGATGTATGGTAATTAGTTGAAGATTTTTATGTATTTTTAACGGCAATTAATGAGGTTGTACAAAATTAAAATGAATTTTTATTCATAATTTGAGATATGAATGCCGTTTGTTAGTAATATTTTTAATTATAAAAAAATTAAAGAAAAAGAATTCGGGAACAAGATCAGAACTTCTCTTGCAGTAAAAATTGCCATTATTGCAATAACAATAATTTTATGTTCATTTTTCTATTTTCTAACATACGGCGATAATAGCTATGAAAATAATAAGTTAAAGCTTGCAACTGGCTATATATGGACATCTCCTACTTTGATTGCAGATTATAATTTTTCTATTTATAAGCCAAAAATTCAATATCGTGCAGAAGTGCAGAATGCAAGGGATTCTGTACAGCCGATATTCATACTTGATGCTTTTGCGGAAACAAATGCAATCGACCGTATCTTAGAGATAATTCAAATGCTTAGCATTGATGACACATCGCCTCTTTATCAACAGATTACTCCTGAAAAAGTACGCCAATTTAATAATTTGAATGAAAATACGAAGAAAAAAGAGATAGCTAAATTAAATAAATATATCACACCATTCCTACGCTCAATTTATCGTAAAGGATTGGTAAATATAGCCTTAGAGAATCATTATGCTGGAAATATTGCTACAGTGCGGCTAAATGCAACGCAAGAATACTACATAAATTATAAAGATTTATATGACAAAAATTTGCTCAAAATATCAATGCAGCAATTTTTGGAAGGTATATTTGCAGAAGAAACTAAAAATTTATTAATCGATTTATTGGCAAATATAATTCAGCCTAACCTGATTTTTTCAGAAGAATTAACTTCGCGTTCTGCGAATCTTGCTGAAAAATCCATAAAAAAAACGCTGGGAATTGTTAGAAAAGGCGAAATAATTATAGCAAAAGGAGAGAAGCTGGATGAGGAAAATATATTAAAAATAAAATCATATTACATTGGCAATATAATGCGGGACGAGCATAACTATACTGTTTTAAATATGTTAGGTGGTATTGGCTTTGTAATAATGATGTATGCTTTGTTAATTTTATATTTAATAATAATTCGGAACAATATATGGAAAGACAATTATCAGCTCATGATTTTGAGCTTTCAACTAATTCTTGTCGCAGTTTTGGGCTGCCTGTCTTTCCAATACCAGTTGAAGCATCCTAATACTCCGATAGAATATTTGATTATTCTCCCTACTTTTTCGATGTTTACGGCAATTGTTTTCGATTCGCGCACGGCATTTTATTCGACTGTTTCGATGGCGCTGCTGCTTGCAGGAGTGCGCGGCAATGACTATTATATCGGCATAACCATGTTATTTACAGGCGCGATAGCTGCTTATGCCGTTCGAGATATTCAAGACAGAATGCAGATGTTTAGTTCGATTATTTTCATTTTTATCGGCTTTGCTATTTCCATTCTGGTTGCAAACCTTGAACGCGGTTTTGATTTAATCAAGATAATGCCACAGCTATTGCTGGCGTTGATAAATGCAATAACAGCGCCGATTATTACCTTTATTTTGCTCTATTATATTAATAAACATAGCTCGTATCTGACGACAAGTCTGAAACTTAAGGAATATGACAACGAAAATAATCCGCTATTAGTCGAAATGAAAAATAAAGCGTCCGGCACTTTTGAGCATTCTCGCGAGGTATCGCGGCTAGCAGAGAAATGCGCTAACCATATTGGCGCCAATGCCTTGCTGGCAAAGCTCGGCGGACTGTACCATGATATTGGCAAGATAAATCATGCCGAATATTTTACCGAAAATAAAGAGCAATATATTTTTACGGATAAACATACTCGTCTGACGCCTAAAAAAAGCGCTGAAATGATAAAAGCCCATGTGGTGCGCGGCATCGAAAATGCCAGAAAGGACAATCTGCCGCAACAGATTATTGATTTTATACCCATGCACCACGGCACAACAATTATCAGACATTTTTATAACGTTGCGCTGAATATGGCAAAGGAGACTGGTGAAATTATAAATGAAAAAGATTTTAGATATCCAGGACCAAAACCTAATACCAAAGAGACTGCAATATTAATGTTATGCGATTCTGCCGAAGCGATTGCTAAATCTTCCACCGATTTAAAGCAATTTGAGGCGATATTTAATGGCATAGTTGATGATAGAATCGCAGACGGGCAGTTTGACGAATCAAATATTACACTAAACGATATAAAAAAAATTAAAGAAAT
>JAVBOP010000040.1:0-2964 GCA_031550405.1 Kapaibacterium sp. (SeqCode) | reverse complement strand
TTTAATGTCATCAATATTTTCAATAAAAGCCAGATTGGCAGGCGTAATAATACGGCGGTTCAATGAATCAATAATGGCGCTTTTTCCGATTTTGGTAAAATCAGATTCCGAGCTTTGTAAATTAAAAGAAATTAATGCAACCACAATATTGCTCGAATTATAAACCGTATAAACGCCCGGCACAAGAATATCATCCAGCTCTAAAACCGCACCGGAAGACAGCATTACCGTTTGCCGCAAAAATTCATTGCCGTCGGGGTCAACAATTTTAAAATTATTGCCTGTACAATATTTTTTGGGAATAATAATCTGGTTATTTTGTCCCAGTTCGAAATTATATGAAATGGCTGGACGCGACGCCAAATATGCGATACTGCGAATCACAATTGCCGGAAACATTCCGGTCATAGGGAAATTGCTCCATTCCGTATTTGGCTGGACAGCGCAATACAAAACCTTGCCGTCATCAATAATATTCTCGCTCAAAAAATATCCACTGCCAATTTCAATCAAACTTTGTCCGCCGTGAACCGCTATAGTTTTATATATCTTGGGCGATTCCACAACCTTGCGGCTGTCATTGTCGATTTTGAAAACACCATCGAATAGCGGATGTATCTTATCGGTTGTTGTGAATTGCGATGGTTGAGATTGTGAAAATTCTTTTACTTCGGCATTGCCAAAGCCGAGAGACGCCAAGCCTGAAGCGAAAGTTTTAAATTCAGTTTCATCCGTTGCAAAAATCAGGGCATTTCCGCCATTGCTAACATATTGTCTTAAACGTGCAAAATCAGATGAATTATAATTTCCATTTGCAACGATTATGAGGTCATATTGGGATAAATTAATACTCGAAATTTCATTTGCGCTGTAATTTGCCGTTTTGGCAAAATTATCAATACCGCCGCCAGCATTGATAGCCATATTTATAAAGCTTCTTGCGTTTTTTTCGCCGAAGATTGCCACATCAGGCTTTTCGGGAATAATAAATCCAAAATATTTTTTATTATCTGCATCAAACGCATCATGTTCCAACTCAATCGCTGCATTAACAACGCCAGCGGCTGAAGGCGCCGCAGCAATTGTAACATATTTTGATTTTCCAGCTTCCAAATCAACTGAACGCTGTGCAACTCTTGCTTTATTAAATGTTAAGTCCGCAATAAGTCCATTTACAGACAAAAATGAATTATTTTTAATTTTTGCATCAATTTCGACAGGCTTTTCAAGCTGGACTATGCGCGTAATAACATTAAGCGAATCTACCGAATAATTTTTTATATCTGCTTTTGAATTAAATCCAACCGGAATAAAATATACATTTACATATTTCGCCTCGATTTTGTTTATCTCGCTTTGCGCGAAAATATTCAGCTGAGCATCAGTAATTATATATATTTCTTTTGAGAAATTCATTGCATCGTCCAGCAATTTCTTAGCTTGAACTAAACTGTGATTCAAATCGCCCGGATTGTATATAATTTTTATATTATCCAATTCTGCCTGCAAATAATCCGCATTCCGCGAAAATGCGTACTGCTTGTCGTTGCTTTTATTCGCCATTTCGATAATAACCGCTTCGTCGCCATCTTGCATTGAAGTCATAATTGATGAAATAATTTTTTTCGTTTGGTTAAATCTATTACCGTTTTCATCCGACAAATCAAGGCTAAACGAATTGTCAACAATAAAAATGGCACTGGTTTTGGCAAAAGTTTCAAAACCGGGAATCGTTCCGTTAACAGTTGGACGAGCAAATGCCAAAACGATGGACGCAATAAGCAAAGTGCGTAGAATTAATAAAATTATCTGTTTTAACTTTAGCTTGCGAATTTTATTTTTCTGCATTTCTTTGAGAAATTGCAGTGATGAAAATTCTACATTTTTTAGTTTACGCAGGTTAAGTAGATGCAAAATAAGCGGTATAGCAGCAGAAATTAACCCAATTAAGACAGCAGGATTAAGAAAATTCATATTTTAATAAATTTTATTATCTTTGGTTCGTTATTACGCAAAGATACAAAAAAGCTGCAAATATATTGATGTTTTGCACGAACCTATTCGGGCTGGTTTATCATGTTCGCAAGTGTCGTTTTTTCAGTGGAATAGTTCAGCATCGACTCCACATATTTGCCGATAATATCAAATTCCAAATTAACATTACTTCCGATTTTATAAGTACTTATGATTGTTTCCCGCATTGTCAGCGGAATAATTGCAACTTTAAATGATTGCTCAAAAATATGCGCCGTTGTCAGACTGACTCCATCGATACATATTGAACCGGTATTAACCAGATATTTTCGAAATTGCGATGGAAAAGAGATAAGAATTTCAGTAGATTGATTAAAGCGAGTGATCTGCAAAATTTTTCCACATGTATCGACATGCCCTTGTACTATATGTCCGCCCAGCCGGTTTTGCAGCGAAACCGCTCTTTCCAAATTCACTTTTTGCCCAATTGTAAACGAGTTCAAGGTCGTTTTCTTTAATGTTTCATAAATAGTAGAAAATGAAAATTTATTCATTTTTATATCGACAACTGTCTGGCAGGCACCATTTATTGCTACCGAATCGCCTAACGCCATATTTTTCAATACCTTATCACCAGATACCGTAAAATATTTACCATAGTCGGTACTTTTCATTTCCACAACTTTTCCAGTTTCTTCTATCAATCCAGTAAACATAGAGGACAAATTAAGCAAATTTCAGTACAATACAATTACTTATCTCCTTTTCATCATCAAATATCAATCTTATACCATTTGCTAATACAAATTTATAGTTGTTTTATTTCCCTAAAAAAATGTTATATTTGCATATGGATTCTAAGATAAAAATCATTAATGTTGTAGAAAGTGAACGAAATCTTAGAAAAGATTATTAAGAAAAGCATGCTCCTCGGAAGCAAAAACCGATGGACGATGTCCAGTTTTTTTATGACTCAGCAACTCTCCAATA
>JAVBOP010000235.1:0-5783 GCA_031550405.1 Kapaibacterium sp. (SeqCode) | reverse complement strand
GTCGCAATCCTAAATGGGTACACATACCATTTTTCGCCCAATATGATGCCAATGCAACATGGTTTAGCGATTTAAAACCAGCATTTAATGAAGATAAATTTTTTTTTGAAGATGAGTTAAAGGCATTATTAGAAATAAGTTCTTGAGCAGGAAATACGAAATATTTTTATGAATAAATGTTCATAAATATTCATCGGGAAATTTGTAAAATAAAGCTTGGCGCATTCATTATAGATATCATAATAAGTCTATTATTTAGTTTTGGTAAAGAAAAAAATGCAGCATCCAAGCCAAACAAGCGGTAATATTTACTAAACCTCCCACCTTTTAAAGAGCAAACATATAATAATGTGTAGCAATTTTTTAAAATATATTTTGTAACATAGCAATATTTTGTTAAATTACAAAAAACAAGCAAGACATTGTTTGATATTTACGAAATATAGTCCTTGAAAAGGCAATCGCTCCTGTGGATTTGCGCATAGGGGAGGAAAGTCCGAACTCCGGAGAACAGTACGCTTCATAACGTGAAGGCAATGGCTGTAATGGCTGATTGACGGAAAGTGCAACAGAAAGTATACCGCCGCAAGGCAAGGGTGAAATGGCAGTGTAAGAGACTACCGCATTGGTGGAGACATTAATGGCAGTGTAAACCCCGTACGGAGCAAGGTCAAATAGAAAGAGTGTGCTTATTTTATAAGCTTTGGGCTGTTCGTCTAAATTTGAATTATCAATCACTCTTGGGTAGACTGCTATAAAATAACAGCAATGTTATTTACAGATAAATGATTGCCTCCCAATTATAATTGGAAGACAGAATTCGGCTTAATATTTTAAGGCTATATTTTTATAAATGAAATATTAAAAATTATACATGAGGTAACTAAAGTGCAACTTCCAACAGATCCTATGATTTTAGAACTTTTTCCTGAATTTGTAGATACATGGATTAATGATATTAACGAGCAATATACTCCGCTTTTGGAGGCTAAAGACCAAAAAGAACTTTACAGAATGGCACATACATTAAAGGGGTCGGGCTTTCAATTTGGCATACAGGAGCTTGGCGAAAGCGGCTTGGCATTGATGAAGGAAATCAACGAAGCGAATTGGGAGGTCGTTGCCAGTTACAAGGATAAATTATTAGAAATATTAAAACACGCAAGAGATATATACGATTCAACATATAATGTAAAATAAATTATGGTGTAGAGATGAAAAAAATATTGTTACCAATCGCTTTATTTTTATGTAGCATAACACTTGCTGCGCAAACAAAAATAGCTGTGCTTCCATTCAGCAATTTAGGTGGTGATTTTGCTTTAAATGAATGGTGTTACAAGCTGCAGGATTCACTATCGAAGGCTTTCCAGGAATTAGATCCAGATGGCAAATATTATTCCATCATTTCGGCAGACTCTGTGAATAATGTGCTGAAACAATTGAACATAACGGCAGATAGCCCGTTATTTGATTCAGAAAAATGGAATGCGCTATCCAAATTGCAGGTCGATAAAGTTATTTCAGGAACATTTCGCATTACAGCTAAAAGATATTTAATCAATGCGTATATCTATTATCCTGAAACGCAGCTGTCTGACCCTGATTTCCAAGCCAAAGATATTTTCAAAAAAGAAGATAGAATATTGGAAGCTGTGTCAATTATCGTCAAACGATTATCTGAAGCATTTATCAAATAGCGTATCTTTTATATGAAATATTAAAAAAAAACCTTTGGTGCAACGCAGGGTTCACTTCTAAGCAAATGCCAATATTATTCTAAAAATGGACATGGTCAATGGTATGCGGCATATCAGTATTTTTATAAAAACGATATTGAAAACGCTGCGTCGCAAAGCCGTATTTATGCAAGTGTATTAGGTGGCACAATTGATTATTATTTTGCAACCAGTTTATCAACATTTTTACCAAGATATGAATTATTACCGGGACAGCTTGTCCGCATTACCTGGGATAAAAATGCAAATGGGTTTAATTTAGATACACAAATACATCCAAATAAATATAATATAAGAATTGCTACGTATACCTGCAATTAACAGTTAATTACAATATTAAAAATCAAATAATTTAATAACCATATATAAAAGAGAGAATCAATATGTCAAAAAGAAAAATTTTAATTTGTGTGCTTGCCATAAGCGCAAGTGTACTATTTATGTCATCTTGCAAGGATGAAGAGCCATCTCCTGTTCAGCATGTTCTATATGCCCTCGGCGGTTCAGAAAATACAGCCGCAGTATTTATGATAAATTCAGAAACGGATATGGGTTATGCACAGACACGCCCTGATCTTGTATATCAAAACCATGTTTTTGCATATATAACGGATGGAACTGATTTTATTGCTCCAAGTGCTATAAAATGCAATGGAATAGGAATGGAATCCATGCTGGCTGATGATCCAGCAGGCCAATATCAATTTAGCAACCTTACCGAATATTTGAGTAATTTTAATTTGCAAATAGAAGGGTATCTTGGCAACAGCTATGCCAATAACAGCCCTAACTTGCCAGAAATCAGCATTCCAAATTTGAATGTTGGTGATACGCTGCAAACAGGCAATGGCTTGACTCTTAATTATTCTGGAGCAACAGGTATGGATAATCATTTGGAAGTCTGGCTTGCATTGAACGAACCGGATAATGGTGAAAATAATGCTTCTCACCAATTAATGCAAGTTATGAATGATAATGGAACAGTTACTATTCCTGCTTCTGAATTGGCTAATTTTCCTTCAGGATATTATCATATAGCTCTTATACATAAGAAGATAGTAACAGATAATTTCCATGCAAATGACAAGGATTATAAAATAATTAGGAATTACACCTCATCTTATCGTAATTACATATACTTAGCTTCAACACCGTCGAACTAATTGTTAGCTAAATTTCCATCGCAGCGATACAGCCAATAAATTGTATCGCTGTGTTTGTATATTTGCAAGAATAAAAAGAATATATAATTATGAAAATTTATTCATAAACAGGGGAAATATTTGATCAATTCTTATGAGATGCAACTAAAATTTTATATGCTTAAAAATATTTGTATGCCCTTATTCGTATATATACTGTTTTGCGGCTTTGCGGCAACGCCCTTGCACAGCCAAGAAGCAAATGAAAAAAATAACTTCAGCATGTATTTGGGCTTAGGCAAGGTCTACTATTTCAATAA
The DNA here is from genome assembly GCA_031550405.1 of Kapaibacterium sp. (SeqCode). Classification (GTDB taxonomy): domain Bacteria; phylum Bacteroidota; class Ignavibacteria; order Kapaibacteriales; family UBA2268; genus JAVBOP01. The sequence goes on along the minus strand of JAVBOP010000235.1, from coordinate 2,582 downwards.
CATGGAAATACAACTTCCAAACCAATCCTATGTAGAACAGAATTCCTGGGGCTGTTCCATTAAGTTTATGTGGGAATCAGAACATCGTTTAAGTGTTGGGCTGGAAACAGGTTTTTATCGGCTTTATACTTTTTACTATAACGATAAGAACAATATTTACAATGAACTTGGCAGTATTACAACCGATTATTTCCCTTTTTTTCTGAATGTGAATATGCGGGTTATTGATAATTTATCTTTGGGAATTGGTACGGGAATAGTGTCATTAGCCAATTTTTCAGTAAGCGATGATTGGAATTACACATTATCTCTTGCAAATTATCATGCGCTTGCAAATTACATTTTTCCAATTGGCAAAAATAAAAAATGGCAGCTTGGAGCAGAAGTCCGCTATTTATGGATAGGCAAAACTAATGACCACGATTTAACGTATCAGGCATTGTTTGGATATAGATTTTGATACAGCGATATTGCCATTTATGAATATTTTTTAATTTTTCAGACTATACTATGAAGCGTTTGTTTATACTTCCTTTGCTAATACTGGTACTTACAGGTTCTCTCCGCAGCCAAAGCGCTGAACGGACGTATTTTGGAGTTTATATTGGCGGCGGCTGGCTGCACTATTTCAATAACATGGAAATTGAGCTTGGAGTGCCTGTAGATATACAAAATGACCATGCCTGCTTTTCTGGCAAGATTATGTGGGAGCCGGGGCGCAGACTGAGTGTTGGCTTGGAATCCGGGTATTATCCGATGTATAAGTATTCTGAATCCGATAATAGCGAGCATAGTGCTGCTTCCAATTTTGTGCCAATATTGATGAATATCAGTATGCGCGTTGTGGACAATTTTTCGGTTGGTCTCGGCACGGGAATGGTGATATTGAATAACCACATAGAAGGCGTATCGAATGCCGACAGCCGTGTTATGTCAATGTCTAACTTCCATATAATGGCAAGCTACAATTATCCGCTTTCTCGAAACTGGACAGTTGGCGGCGAGGCGCGCTACATGTGGATAGGCAAAACAAACGACTACAACATGTCTATCCAAGCCCTTCTCGGCTTCCGCTTTTAAAATAATGAAAATTGAAGAGGGAAAGGAAGCGCTTTACCTTATGTATATTGAGGTATAAAATACGAAGCTGTTTTAGCTAATGCACTAAACAAAAAAACAGATAAAATATAGCATTAAATTTCATTCATAATATAACATGGAGTCCTTATGTTTAATCAAATCAATGGCTTACTTGGAAAGCAAGCAGAAAACTTACTTGGCTTTAATTCTCCTAAAATCAAGAAAGAGGCTTTGCATTTACCTTCACCAAATTTTGTTGATGACATTTTTATTAATTCTGACCGTAACAATCGTGTTCTTAACAACTTGGACTGGATGTTCAATTCGGGACGTTTAGCTGGTAGCGGTTATTTATCAATACTTCCTGTTGATCAGGGTATTGAGCATTCAGCGGGTGCGAGCTTTGCCAAAAATCCTGCGTATTTCGATCCAGAAAATATTGTAAAACTTGCTCTTGAAGGCGGTTGTAATGCTGTTGCTTCAACTTTTGGTGTTCTTGGCATTGTTTCAAGAAAATATGCTCATAAAATACCATTTATGGTGAAAATCAATCATAACGAACTTTTAACTTATCCTAATGAATTTGACCAAGTTATGTTTGGTAAAATTGACCAAGCGTACGATATGGGAGCTGCAGCTGTTGGTGCTACAATTTATTTTGGCTCGGAAAACAGCCGTCGCCAGATTATTGAAGTTGCAGAGGCATTTGAATATGCGCATCAGCTTGGCATGGCAACTGTTTTGTGGTGTTATTTGCGTAATAATGCGTTTAAAACTGATAAAGATTACCATGTTTCAGCTGATTTAACCGGACAGGCAAATCATCTTGGTGTAACTATTCAAGCAGACATCATTAAGCAAAAATTGCCGGAAAATAATGGTGGGTATTTGGCAGTACAAAAGACAGAATCAAGCTATGGCAAAATTGACAAACGTATTTACAGCGAATTAACATCTGACCATCCAATAGATTTGTGCCGCTATCAAGTAGCTAATTGTTACATGGGCAGAGCGGGGTTAATTAACAGTGGTGGTGCATCTGGCGACAATGATTTCGCAGAAGCGGCAACAACTGCTGTTATTAATAAGCGTGCTGGCGGTATGGGATTGATTTCAGGACGTAAGGCGTTCCAACGCCCGATGGCTGAAGGCATAAAATTGCTTAATACGATTCAAGATGTTTACTTATGTAAAGATATTACTATTGCGTAGAGCCTTAGTACTTCAATAAAACTCAAACTAAACAAGCTCAATTAAATTGGGCTTGTTTTTTGTTATCCAAATGATAATAATAAAATGATAATTGGCATAAACTCAAATGGTATGAATTTTTTTCAATGACATATAAATAGGATAGTATGAGAAAAAATATTATTTTAAAGGTCATTTTTTAATTAAGGTAATATGGAAAATAAAAAAATCATTTTAAGCGGCATTCAACCGTCAGGGAAATTAACAATCGGTCATTTGTGCGGTGCATTGACAAATTGGGTAAAACTGCA
>JAVBOP010000030.1:0-5274 GCA_031550405.1 Kapaibacterium sp. (SeqCode) | reverse complement strand
TTGCAAATTTGGTATTGCAATCTTTCTTTTGTAATATTTTCGATAAGAGCATAATCGTTATTAATATCTACATTTGCTCCAAAAGGGGCAATAGTATAATTATTTGCATTGTTAGGAAATACATCTATAGCTAAATTTCTTGCCCAATCGGATGTAAAAAATACTGCATCGGATTTTTCCACTCCAAGCCTGTCAATCAGAAAATTATTATTTATACTTTCCTTGCACAAATTGGTATACTCAGGGTAAGTATTTAAAAGTCCCTTCAGCATTGCATCTGTCCAAAATGCAATTTTTTTATCCGTTTCTAAAAAAACAGAAGCAAAAGGACCAAATGAAAAAATAAAATCCGCATTAATTTTATTTATAGTATCACTAATAATTTTTGCATCATGTTTAAGTAAATTAAATTCACAACAACGTATATATCTTTTATTGAGTACATAATTATATGTTATTTCTTTAATCTTATAAGGTAATTTGGAAATTATTGACATTGGTATAGGAGGAATTACTTCAACATCTGCACCATTACGTTTCAAATGCTTTATCATAAAATACCCAACATTTTTGGGATACTTTATGAGATTAGTTCTATCAAAAGCATTCATCAAAAAAGCTATTTTCATATTTTGCTATCATTACAATAATTATGAAATTTTATTCATTATCATATTTTTTATAAAAATATCCATCCCGTAAAGATTTAAATACTGTTTTTATATCTGAAAAACTACGGGCTCTTATAAGAAACCAAATTGTTGCCTTCAAAGGACGAAGAAAACGAACAGCTTTTGTGCCATGAATCACATCTATCAAAATTATGTTACGCATGTAATAATAAGTTTTCCAGTCAAATCGTGCAGCGATCACTAATGGTATTTGCCGATGAAGAACAGCCGAAGGAATAATTGCAGCCTTTATGCCTTTTTTATTTAAGCGAATACTATATTCTGTGTCATCAGCTAAAATGAAAAATTTTTCATTTACAAATCCTGCTTTTTCAAACATAGAATAATGAAACATTGGTCCTTCTAATGTAAAACCTTCAACATAAAACATATCTTTGTTGAAATCATTTTCGCATGGCATTACAGCATTTAATCCCTTGAGTGGATTAGTTAAATTCATTTTAACAATATCATAACGAATAGGCTTATTGTATTCCAATCTTGCTGGAGTGACAACCAAATCAGACTTGCAATACTTTAGTAAATTTTCTAAACATTTTTCATCTGCAACAACATCATCATCCATCTGCCATATCCATTCATAACCCGCTTCATACGCCGCTTTTGCTCCTGTATATTGTCCACCTGAGCTTCCAGTATTTGGCTGCGTAATCGTTATAATGTCGCTTTGAGCATTCAGCCATTCCAGCGTTCCATCTGTGCTTGAATTATTGATAACAAAAATCTGGTTTATTTTTCGTGTTTGCTGACGAAGACCATTGACGACTTTTTTAAGAAGTTCTAATCTATTGTAAGTTACAATAACAGCAGCAATTTGCGATGGATATTTTATTTTATGTTTAAGATTGTTATTCATTAAGATGCAGTAATTATGAATAAATGTTCATAAATTACAATAATGTTTTCAATTTATCAATAACTATTTTTGCGCCAACGTCCCAATTCAAGCGTGTTTGAGATTCATTAAAAGAACTCAAGCAAAGCTCTTTATATGTGTTTTTGTTTTCAAAAGTTTTAATAATATATTCACACCAATGATCTATATTTTCGCCAATTTCAAATAATTGTCCATTTTTTCCATTTAATATAACCTCAGACACGCCATCTACTTTATGACTTATTGCAGGCAAGCCAAACGCATTTGCTTCACAAAAAACATGTCCGAAACTCTCTGATAAAGTTGGCATCAAGAAAAAATTCGACTCTTTATAATGATCATGAATTCGATTCTTTCCGTCTTTTTCCGCACTATTAATATATCCCATAACCTTTATAAAATTTGGTAATATTGTTTTTGTATCAGAATCAGGTTGGCAACCGATAATAGTTAATTCAGATTTAAATCCTCTTTCATTCAATCGCTTGACAATGGAAATCGCTATATCCGCTCCTTTCAATTTCCAATTTACCCCAATTAAAACTAACTTGCAAATCTTATTTTCTATTCTTTTTTTAGTAATTTTTTCTATAAAATCTATACCATGTTCTACATCCAAATTAGCTCCATACGGCGCAATAAATAACTTATTTTCATCTACACTATTGTTTTTAACAACTTCTTTTTTTACCCAATTTGTACTATAAAAAGCGGCAGATGCCACATCAAGCCCTTTTTGCTCAATATAACGATAATTATTTATACTTCTTGAAGTTAAGTTGCGGTAATACGGATATGGATTATTAAGTAATAATGATAAACATAAATCTGACCAAAAAGCTATTTTTCTATCCGTCTCCAAAAAAAATGAAGCAAATGGACCAAATGAAAAGATTATATCTGCTCCAAAATCTTCTATCGTCTTATTACGAATTTTCGCCTCTCGCCTTAATAACGACAAATCGGCATAACGCAAATGGCTTTGTCCCAAAACATATTTATAGATTGTGTGTCTCACTTTATGAGGAAATTCGCCTGTTACTGCCGGAGGAATCGCTTTGACCTCTGCGCCACATTTTTCAAATGCTTTGACAACATAATATCCATGACCACGAGGGTATTTGGATATATTCGTTCTATCAAACTTATTCATCAAAAAAGCAATTTTCATAGCAATGATAATTAATTTTTATTCATAATTTGTGGAATTGCGACTTCGTATTTTGTAATTAATTCGGCAACATTTGTTTTCACTAAATTATTAATAACAAAATCGCTTTCTGTAACTTTACCAAGTTTTATGAATTTTATTTCATTTTTGCTGCATATATCTTCTAATTTGCTAATATTATCTTTATTTAACGAAACAACGATGCGGCTTTGAGATTCGCCGAAAATTTTGCCGCAAGTCATGTCGTCTATTGAGATTTCGCAGCCTAATTTTCCTGATAATATTGCTTTTTCTGCCAAACATATTGCTAATCCGCCTTCAGATGTGTCATGAGCTGAATTTATAACCTGCTTATCTATAAGTTCTAACACAGAATTTATTAATTTATGTTCATTTTTTACGTCTATTTCTGGTGCTTCACCAGCAATAACATTCTGCGTTTGCTTCAAATATTCCGAACCACCAAGTTCTTCTTTCATTTCGCCAAGCATGTAAATTTCATCACCAGCATTTCTGAAATCGGCACTCATAACTTTACTAATATCATCAATAATTCCAAGCATGCCAATAGTTGGAGTTGGAAAAACAGCCGAAGTTTTTGACTCGTTATGGAAGCTCACATTTCCGCCAGTTACAGGCGTATTAAGTTCGCGGCAGGCATCACCCATTCCACGAATTGCCTCACGGAATTGCCAATAAACTTCTGGATCGTAAGGATTGCCAAAATTCAAGCAATTCGTTATCGCAACAGGAGTTGCACCAACGCAGGCAACATTTCTTGCTGCTTCACAAACCGCAGACATAGCACCACGATACGGATTCAAATACGCATAACGGCTATTGCAATCGGTTGTAACAGCAAAGCCTTTTCCGGGCATTTCTTTTATACGCAAAACGCCAGCATCACCTTTTATGCTCACAGTATTTGTACGAACTTGCGAATCATATTGCTCAAAAACCCAGCGTTTTGATGCGATTGTAGGCGAAGTCAATAACTGCCAAAATTCGCTTTCCTGCGGCTTGCTTAATTCATATTTTGAGGTATCATAAGCACGAGTTTCAGCCAAATATTTTGGTTCTGTATATTCTCTGTCATTTTGCGGAGCGCCACCACCAAGCACAAGCGGATCAGCTTTTAATTCTGCCACTTTTTTGCCATTTCTCATCAAATGCACAATTCCATCGCCTGTAACTGTGCCGATTTGCACGGAATTAACGCCCCATTTTTTACAAATCTGATGTGCAATATCTTCCTTGCCTTTTTCGATAACAGCAAGCATACGTTCCTGCGATTCGGAAAGCATGATTTCATAAGCAGACATGCCTTCTTCGCGAAGCGGCACTAAGTCAAGATTAATGTCCATTCCAACACCATTTTTTGCACTCATTTCGCATGTCGAGCAGCTTATTCCAGCCGCACCCATATCCTGAATACCAACAACAACTCCCGCATCAATCAATTCCAACGTTGCTTCGAGTAACAATTTTTCAGCAAAAGGATCACCAGCTTGCATCGTTGGACGCATGTCGTCTGTATGTTCATCAAATTCGCGTGAAGCAAGAAGCGATGCACCATGAATGCCATCTCGACCAGTCGAAGAGCCGATAATAATTATAGAATTTCCAACACCAGATGCAGCCGCAGTTGCAGTTTTTTTGACATCAACAATGCCGACAGCCATTGCATTTACAAGTGGATTATCCTTATAGCAATCATCAAAATATATTTCGCCGCCAACAGTTGGCACGCCAAAAGCATTGCCATAATGACCAATACCGGCAACCACGCCTTTCAGCAAATATTTCATGCGTTCATTATCCAACTCGCCAAATCTAAGCGAATTAAGTGCTGCAATTGGTCTTGCACCCATCGTGAAAATGTCACGCAAAATGCCGCCAACACCTGTCGCAGCACCTTGAAACGGTTCAATCGCAGAAGGGTGATTATGGCTTTCAATCTTGAAAACAATACCATATCCACCGCCAATATCAACGAGTCCAGCATTTTCTTCGCCTGCATCAACAAGCAAGCGTCCGCCAGAACGAGGCAAAGTTTTCAGCTGCTTTATGGAATTTTTATACGAGCAATGTTCGCTCCAAAGTACGCTATACATGCCTATTTCGGTATATGTCGGTATGCGTCCCATAATTTCGAGGATTTGCTCCCATTCTTTTTCGGTCAAACCGAGGCTGATTGCCACTTCTTTTGTTACTTCGATTTCGCTATATAATTTTGGATTATTTTGCATGTTTGTATACAAGTTGTTATGATATAATTTAGCAAATATACAAAATTATATGGAATTGGGAGGCAGTAAAGCGATACGCATATATGACGGGAAAAAATGTATACGCCGGCTTACACCCTTTTTTATAACAAGGTACAACGCATGCCACTCCTGTTCGGAATAGCTATAATTTCATTATGTATATGATAATTACAGATAATTACGTATATTTGTAAACTTATTTTATTAATATATTTTCATTTAAAATGTCGTTATTTAATCACAAAATCAATTTACAAAAATTAC
>JAVBOP010000110.1:0-3811 GCA_031550405.1 Kapaibacterium sp. (SeqCode) | reverse complement strand
TAGAGCATTCTTAACATTAGCATAATCCTCAGGAGACGGTACGCATTCATCAAGCACCTTGATAATATCCGACCCTATACGTCGCTGCGTATCGACAACAGTTTCTGGCGAAAAGAAGTGCATAGAACCGTCAATATGCGATTTAAAGCTGACACCATCTTCATTCAATTTGCGCAGTTCTTGCAGTGAAAATACTTGAAATCCGCCGCTATCAGTAAGAATGGGTCTGTCCCAATTCATGAATCTATGAAGCCCGCCGACAAATTTCATCACATCATTGCCCGGACGCAGGTAAAGATGGTAGGTATTGCCGAGTATTATTTTGGCGTCAAGCAAGCGTAAGTCGTTTTGTGTTAATGCCTTAACTGTGCCTTGCGTGCCAACCGGCATGAATATGGGAGTGGGAATATCGCCATGTGCTGTATGTATAATGCCAGCTCGTGCTTTGGTATTTGCAGATTTATGTTTTAATTCAAAGAAATTTTTCATTTAGTATAATTCACCTTATACAGCACAAAAACTAATAGTTTTCAATACACATATTTTCATACCATATATTTATTCATGCGCAACAAATATAACAAATTATATGAAAAAAATAGCTTTTTAAAATGGATAATATCCTCCTATTTTTTATTGCTGTAACATACGTTATTTGACAGATATTTTTAGTATATTTGTGATAACTATTTTTATGGCAGTAATTATGAATAAAAATTCATAATCGTTATGGCGCAAGCATGGAAAAATATTCAAACATGCCATACGCTATTGAGGAATACATTTGATTATTATTTAAATACAAGTTGTTTTATATGAACTCATTTTTAGTTGATTTGTCTAACAGCATCGGCTTATTGAAGCCGGAATTTGCATTAATTATTACATTGGTTTTGGCAATATTTGTTGATGTTATATTCAAAAAGCATCAATTGGCAACGGGCTTTATTGCTATTGCAGGATTTGCGGCGACAGCTTTCATACTGGGAGCGCAAGGGCTTATGAGCGACGGCAGTTTTGCACTTTCAAATCTGCTTGCCATTGATTCATTTTCGCAATTTTTTAAAGTCATAACCTTAATATCTGCCATACTTACAACGATTATGACCTTCAATTCCAAAGAGCTGCTGCAAGGCAAAAACAGCGTCGGTGAGTTTTATATATTGCTTATAGGCATGACAGTTGGAATGTTTCTGCTCTCAAGTTCAAGCAACCTCATAATGATATACCTTGCGTTCGAGACCATGTCAATATGTTCCTATGTGCTTGCGGGATATACCAAAGAAGTGCTGCGCTCGAGCGAGGCATCGCTTAAGTACGTTATATATGGCTCGCTTGCATCAGGCGTTATGATATATGGCATTTCATTAATCTTTGGCTTAACAGGCTCATTCGATTTATCCACACTGGCAACGGCGCTGGTAAGCCAACCGGGCAACAACCTTGCGCTGATTGCAGCAATACTGTTGATAATAGCTGGCATTGCATATAAAATATCCGCCGTGCCATTCCACTTTTGGACGCCTGACGTATATGAAGGCTCGCCAGTTGCAACCACCGCTCTACTTTCAGTTGCCTCGAAAGCGGCAGGTTTTGCGGTACTTATTCGCTTTTTGAATGTTAGCCTGTCCGACCCGGATATCGCCGCTATAATTGATATAAAATGGGTTATAGCAACGCTTGCCGTGCTTACTATGACTCTTGGCAACCTGCTTGCTGTCTGGCAAACCAATGTTAAGCGAATGCTTGCATATTCGAGCATTGCGCATGCTGGCTATATGCTTATGGGCGCTATGCTTATGACCACTTCGGGCATGGAAGGCGTAATGTTTTATTTCATCACCTATCTGCTCATGAATTTTGGTGCATTCTATGTTGTGCAACTTGTTGCAAATAAGCTAAATAGCGAAGAACTTGACGCTTATGCAGGTTTAGGATATCGCAGCCCTGTTGTTGCAATATCAATGACATTATTTCTGGTATCGCTTGCAGGCGTTCCACCTTTTGTAGGCTATTTAGGTAAGTTCTATCTGTTCAAGGGTGTTATAGAGGCAAATGAAATATTTATAGCTGTAGTTGGCGTTTTAAATAGCGTTGTATCATTGTTCTACTATATGAAAGTGGTAGGCTATATGTTCCTGCGCGGTCGTACAGATACGCCTGACAAACTGTCATTTTCAACAGGCAGCATAGTCTTTCTGTTAGCTATGGCTATACCGGTGGCACTGCTTGTAATCAATGCGCAGCCATTATTCCAATGGGTTCAAAACGCCGCACACATATTAGCTAAATAGATTGTAATATTCATACTTATACCTTATCGAAAAAAATTATGGCACGCATATTAATTACTGGCGGAGCAGGGTTTTTAGGCTCTCACCTTTGCGCATATTTCTTAAAAAAAGACTTTGAAGTCATTTGCATGGATAACCTGATAACTGGCGATATGGATAATATTGCTGGGCTTATAGGCGATTCTAATTTTAATTTTATCCATTATGATGTAACGAATTATATTCATGTTGCAGGTGATTTAGACTATATCCTGCATTTTGCATCTCCGGCATCTCCCATAGATTACTTGCAGTTGCCTATACAGACAATGAAAGTTGGCTCTCTGGGAACGCATAAGGCACTGGGTTTGGCAAAAGCAAAGAATGCCCGATTTTTGCTTGCAAGTACCAGCGAAACCTATGGAGATCCTCTTGTACACCCTCAGCCTGAAACCTACTGGGGCAACGTTAATCCCGTCGGTTTCCGCGGCGTTTATGACGAGTCGAAAAGGTTTGCCGAAGCACTGACTATGGCATATCATCGCTACCACAATGTCGATACCCGTATTGTTCGCATATTCAACACCTATGGTCCCCGTATGCGGATAAACGACGGGCGCGCCATACCTGCTTTCATCAGCCAAGCGGTGCGAAATGAGCCTGTTACTGTTTTTGGCGATGGCAGCCAAACCCGCTCTGTGTGCTATGTCGACGACTTGGTGGAGGGCATATACCGCCTGCTGATGTCAAATGAGGTTGAACCTGTAAACATAGGCAATCCCGACGAGATAACGATGCTGGAGCTTGCCAAAGAGGTGATAAGGCTGACAAATTCGGTAAGCGAAATTATATTTAAAAGCTTGCCGTCGGACGATCCTAAAGTACGGCAACCGGACATATCAAAGGCAAAAAACATATTGGGTTGGTCGCCTGCAATCAGTCGCCACATTGGTTTAGCCAACACAATCGAGGATTTCAAAAAGCGGCTAAAGGGAAATTCAAGCGAAAATTTTCTAATAAATTATTCAAAAAAACAGAACAATTAAATAAACTTTTAACAGAAAATATAGTAAAAAATATCTGCAACTATGATTATATAGCTGTCATTTGTATACAGATAATTTATTCAAGGAAGGAGAATAACTTCTGTCAATCTTCCATTTCTAAATATTTTTTAATAAACAGACGATAATTAATTTATATATTTATAAGCCGCTTAAAATGAAATAACTACAAATATTAAGGAATGTACCCGGAGATTACAGTGCTCATAATATTATATGTACTCTCAAAAAAAATTAAAAATATTTATGTTTTAATTATTTATTCATATATTTGTAGCAAATATTATTAACTAAATTTAAAAGGATTTTTATGAGAATCAAACCGAATGTAACTTTATTAACAGTGTGTTTATTCATATGGTTAGGGATTTCAGGATGTAAAGATGACGCATCAGAACCTGATGTTGCGCTAACAGGAATTTCATTGAATAAGACAGGCGAAGCAATTAATGGTGTAGAAAAATCTTTGACAGT
>JAVBOP010000066.1:0-2845 GCA_031550405.1 Kapaibacterium sp. (SeqCode) | reverse complement strand
AGAATCATGATTTAGAAGATTAAAAGATTTTCAGGAAAAGAATCGAGTAAATCCTAAAATCCTGAGCATCTTGATTCAGATAATATTCCCCTTCGACGAGCTCAGGGAGCTTGGGAAGACATGATGGGTGGGTATTGATGTATAACCCCTAAATCCCCTAAAGGGGACTTGGCAGTCAGAATCATGATTTAGAAGATTAAAAGATTTTCAGGAAAAGAATCGTGTAAATCCTATAATTTTGAGCATCCTGATTCAGAATAGTGTTTCCCCTTCGACAGGCTCAGGGAGCTTTAAAGAATAGTGTCGAAAGGAACAACAACAATAACAATGGAATTAACGGTGGAAACACCATTTTATACTTATTAACAAATTATTAATTATTTGAGGTGCATAATGCTACGTTCAAAGAATTATGGCGGCGATACAAACTGTTCGCTTGCCGCAGATGATGTTTCGGCGGGAAAAAAGCCGAAAGTCAAGAAGATGTTTCATTCAAATATGGAGGGCAAAACAAAGATTGATGCGTATCAATCGAAGATGTTCTTACCGCTGTTATTGTTTATTGTTTTGGCAATGGCTTCTACGGGGACGGCTGAGGCGCAATTTAATTTCACGGTGGTGAATAATACAGGATACTCAAATAATCTTAATCGTGGTTTTTATAAACTGGAAGGTTATGAGCATCGCTATCGTTTAACCAGCGAAGGTCCTAATCAATCTGTTGCTATGTGGAACAATAAAAAAATCGATTTGGCTAAAGATTTTATTATTGACATGAAACTGTTTTTTGGTACTAAACATCTGATTGATGCTATAGGAAGAGAAGATGGAGCCGACGGGATAGCTTTTGTAATGCATCGGAAGAATCCGAGCAATCTGATAGGTCGTAATGGCGGATTCCTTGGATATGCTTATGGAACAAGACCAAAAACAACGGGTACAAATGCTGTAAATACTACTTCTGCAGCAGATTCTATAGAAAACATGTCTATTCCGGGTGTAATAGACATGTCTATAATTGATTCATCCTTTGCTGTTGAATTTGATACTTTTTCAAATGGAAATACTGAGTGGGACGAGCAAGGTCATGCAAGCGATAATCATATCAGCTATCTTAAAGATGGCTACATTGATGCTATAGATGGTGCGCATCAAATGCAGAATGATTGGGGTAATGCGGAAACAGGCGAATGGTATTGCGTGCGCATCAAATGGGTTCGCAGCAATGGCATAAACGGTAATGACGGATATGACTTGATAACTTATATGGAAGAATATACCACAGGCGAATTAACCCAGCGCCACACTATGCACTTTAATACTTTATCTGAACTAATAGACGGTCTTACAATTGTGAACGGCAAAGCTGAAGTAACTTGGGGAGTAACTTCAGCAACAGGCACTACTGTAAATAAGCACCAAGCAGAATATGTTAATATTCTAAATGCTGATTTCAGCAAGGAGTAAAAAAATCTATAAAAATCTGTAATAAATAAGTTATTATTTTGGATTTTTATGTATTTTAGATATAATATATTTAACTACATGAGGTAATTATGAAAAAATATTCATTATTGGTGTCGTATTTCTTTGTTTTTTTTAGTTTTTCTGCTTTCGCCGTCGATGGTTATTGGGAGCAGGTTTTTCCAGAAAAGTCTCCGCCCGCAAGGTTTGCTCATGTCATGGCAAGCATAGGTGATAGAAAAGTATTAATGATAAATGGCGAGGATGAAGAGACCTTCTTTAATGATACTTGGTTGTATGATTATGACAGCAACACATGGCAGCAGATATTTTGCGTAACTCCGCGCATAGATATCAGAAACCGTATGTGCAGAATATCAAAAAACCGTGTATTGTGGACGGGTTTACACGGAAAAGATCCTGAATTTGCAGGCCATTGGATATTTGATTTGGACAGCATGAAATGGTTTGAGCTTGATTTGTCCAAAAGCCCTGAAGCGAGACAAAATCAAGGTATGTCATATTTTAAAGAAGATACGGCTTTTTTATATGGCAGTGAACATCTGTATCGCTCAATAAAATATAGAGATACATGGCTTGCTTCAATAGAAACTGAAGATTACGAAAGCCCATATTTTATAAATTGGAATAAAGTAAACGATGGCGACGAAGGTGATGATTGCCCTGATAACTACTACAACAACGGTGGTTACTATTACTACGAAGGACATAAGTTTGATTATCTTAATAAGGATATGCCTATACTGTTTATTCCAGAATATGCAAAATTTCATTTTTTATTTTTTCACCCAGAAGACAGGAAATGGAAACATTTAAAACTTGGAGAACACGAACCTCCTCCCATGAAATTTGGTGGCTATTGCAATTTGACGGAAAATATCATACTTGGTTTTGGAGGCTATACATGGGAGGATATGTATGGAGTTCCAATATGTGATTGGACTTGTTTGATGGTTTATACATCAGAGGACTCGACAATAAATACATACCAGCTCAATTTATCGGATATTCCACAATCACGTGTCTCAAATGCTTGTGCCAAGATAGATGATGGCATAGCCATGATGTTTGGCGGGCAATATTTATATTATGAAAATGAAAAAAGAGCAGGATATGATTTAAACGACACGTGGATATTTCATTTGACAGACAAAACTGACCCAAGAGGCGGCATACATGAGAATACAGACACAATTGATATTCGCCTAATATCCAACAATATCTACGAGTTATCGGTTGCCTGCAAGGTAGAGCTGTATGATATGGTGGGTAGAAATATAACTACCCCGTCAGTCGAAGCGCCTGCCACCCCTTCAGGGAAGGGGAATTGTATAATAGATTTGAACGGCTTGCCCGTTGG
>JAVBOP010000161.1:0-15625 GCA_031550405.1 Kapaibacterium sp. (SeqCode) | reverse complement strand
ACCATTTAACGGTTAATGGTATTACAACATTGAATAATGGTGGAGACCTCACAGTTGCTTCTGGCTTCAGTATAGCAAATCCTGTTAAGCTGATATTGAATGGTGATTTAGTTAGCAATGGCGGCAAATTAGCGGCTGCTGGAGCTATGGATTTATCAAGATTAGTATTGCAAGGTACAGGCAGAGTAATTCCTGGATTGAGCAACGCCTTCTATGCTGGTGCTACTCCTACAGCATTTAGCCTTGAAGTAGCACGTCAAGAAAGTTTGGGTGGTAACTTGACAATGGGAACAAGCGGTGCAACAGGAGCTAACCTTAGAATTAACACAGGGGTTAATACATTTAATCTTGGCAGCTATACATTAAAATTGAGTGATCCAGCAGGCATTACAATGGTTTCTGGCTCTATTGAAGCGGGACCTCTATCAACAGTTGATTTTGTAACATTGCCGGAGATACCTGCGAATGTATTCTATCGCAGTGAATGCGGTACGCTTATAGCGCAAGGTGCAACACAGTCCAACATTTGTGGCGGTCCAACAACTAATGTATTATTGCTACGTGGTGATTTAATAATAAACACTAAACTTGATTTTGCAACTGGAGCTACTCAGGCTATTATCAAGACAGACCATAATATACTTACATTTGGTCCGACTATGCAGATAGCTCAGCCATTTAGCGCTTCAAGATATGTATATGGCAATTTAGTTCGTACGGTAACAAATACTGTTCCAGTGCAATTCCCGATAGGAAGCAACGACTGCGGCACTCTTTACAATCCTGTTACATTGCAGTTTGCAACGGCAGGCAGCAGTCAGGAAATACTAATGTCGTCAGTAAACGAAGACCCAACTTACGGCCGCGGCGGCAATCCTGATGCAGCAGCCAATGTATACTGGAACATAACTCCACAAGGCACGGATATTGTTAGAGACATGGTATATGCTAAATTTGAATGGCCATCATCTCAAAACATTAGCAATCCTCCTGTAGTCAATGCTACATTCCCAGCTGTTTGGAAAGAGACATACTGGTACGATTATAGAGACAGCTTGAAGCCATTTAATCCATCTACAGGTAATATGCCAACAGTTGTTGAAACAAATAATTTTCCAATACAAATGTCAGATATTACAGGCGCATGGGCAATATTTAATGCTAAACAAAATACTAATCCATCAAAGGATACAGCAATATCTACGCACATGAATAGATTATCTATTATATCAATAGATCCAGATCCTGTAACAGCAGGTCGTACGTTTACAGTTCAAGTGCAATTACAAAACCAGTACGGACAGCCTGTCAAAGTTAATACAGCGTTAGATATTAAATTAGAAGCAGAACAAGGTGGTACATTCACAATACCTCCTCCTGGCTTGGTTGCTCCGAACACAACAACAGCAACATTTAAAGGTTTATCCATAGCTAATGCTGGTGTTGGATACCAATTGAAAGCATCTGTTGCAACAGTTGGCGAAGAAACTAAATGGCAGCCAGCGGTATCAGAGGCATTCTCTGTATTGCCAACAGCTCCAGCAGTTCCAGCGGGACAGATTAAATTCTCTAATATTACTCCTACTTCTGTAACAGTTACATGGAATAGTAACGCAACAACGTCGGATGAAAATGTAATGGTTGTTGCAAAAGCGTTATCAATGCTTGATACTAACGGCTCGGAATATCCTGTAAATGGTGTAACATATATACCTAATACAATATTCGGTGCAGGCTCAAGTATTGGCGATGCGGTGGTCATTGCAAAAGGTCAGGCATCAGCGGTAAGCAGTGTTAATGTTACAGGTTTGCTTCCAAACACACAATATTATTTCTATGTTTATAAATATACTGGCGTTGAAGGCAATGAAGCATACAAAGCAAGTTTGCCCGGAATGGTAACAACTACAGGTACGGTTGATGACGACATCACTTTGGGTATTGATGATACAAGAGAATTGTCGAAAACTATCGGCACAAATGCTTCCATGGCAGGAACTATCAGAATGCCCGGTGATGTTGACTGGTTCAACTTTATGATAACAAGCGCAGCTCCAAACTTAAGGGTAAAACTTTATAATTTGGCATGCGATTATACAATTGAAGTATATGATTTTACGGGACGCAGGATTCGCCGCTCCACGCTTAATGGATTAGTAAACGAAGCACAGGTTGCAAATGATTTGCCAGCTGGAACATACACAGTGAAAATCTTCGCAAACGACGGAAGCTACTACAAGAAAGCAGGCGATGAGTACAGGCTTATGATTAATACTTTTGGTAATGAAATTTTTGCAGTAACACCCTAATTTGATATTATTGGAACAGCTATGGCGGGGGCGGCTTGCGCTGCCTCCAACCGCCATGAATTATGAATAAAAATTCATAATAGCAACAATAATATAAATTGGTATTTTTATTAATATTAAAGGATTCAAAAAAAGATGATTAATAAATCAAAAAACAAATCAATAAAACACTTTAAGGCTAATGTTAGCTTTTTATTGGGGCGTATCCTTGTGTTTGCGATTGCTGTGCTGGTGTTCGCTGCAGATACTTTTGCCCAATACGATTATGAGATGACGTTAAATCCGCGCCGCCTTGGCAATCAGCTTGGCGTCGAGGTTTGGGTTAAAACTCTTAATCCCGATGCTTTGCCGCTTGGCGAAATGAACATCGGCATATCCTATAACGGCAATAAGTTATTTGCCGAATCGAACGAGGCGCCAAACATGCCGTCATCGAAAACAGATGCCGTGCAGTTTGATGTCGATGTAAAACCGGAGCCGCTTCCATACTATGTTATCGAATCGGATTTCCATAATAAAGCTGCATACGGCTTTAAATCTCTATACAGCACAAGACCTTATGGCATGGATAATGGCGAGGTAAGGTATGTGGCAGTACTTAATGTGATGATGGATAACGGTCCGGGATTAGTGCCGCTTACAACAGGCAAAGGCTCGTTTATCGGCATGCTTCGTTTCAATATACTCAATGCAAACCTGTTGACCGACGGCGATTTGGCTGAATTTCAATTCAACCAGTACGTATCGCTTAATCAAACCAATATCATGTCGGGCGATGGTTTGACTAATTTAACTCAGCTTGTTGATTTCAAGCAATGCCAGGATTTCACAATACGCGGCATCGCGGTGCTTAATCCCAATTCAGGAACGGTAAACCGCTACCCTGAAGTGCCTTACCTTTCGATGCGGGATAATCACGGCTATCCTGTCTATTTTGAACGCAGCGGTCTTGCTACTCCGAATAAGATTGAAGGCGTATATGGTACAAGAAGATATGCCTACAAGCTCGAATACTCGCTCAATGATGGCTCTTCATACAGTGAATTTGGCAGGGTTGCGGAAAATAGAATGAGATATTCTCAAATGACAACCGAAGCCATGATCAATGCCAATGCTGAGGGGATGGTGGACTATCTCGACAGCGATATTGACTACTTCATGACAACAGGCACTATCAAGCCGTTGCCTGAAGATGTGCTATCCATACTGGATTTGAAAGACGAACCGGATGGTCCCGGACTTGACAGCGTTGGATATGGCGGCGTATTGCGCATCATTTGGAAGGGCGACCCCAATTTTGCCGCCCGTTCGGAAAATGCCAAATTCAAAATTACACAGATAGAGGTTGAAGATGCCAATAATGTGGTGCCTTTGAACGAAGAATTGCGTCCTGCCTATGACGATATTACAAGAATGGGCGCATCAACCTCATCGTTTGTGCTTGGCAGACTATTCTTTGCACAACTTAACGGCACATGCCAGTACTTTAGAACCGCACGGAATTTCTCCACTCCTTCAGCCTTCACAGTTGAAGCATGGGTTAATTTGAACGGCGATAAAGGCGATGGCAGCGAATCTGGTATCCTTGCTGCTTCATCGGGCAGCGCTTCGTCTGAAGAAGGCGGATGGATGCTGTATCTGCAAGATGGCAAATATCCTGCATTCAGAGTCAGAGTGGCAAATGGCGGTTCGAATGATTATATCGGTATCGTGAAATCACCTAACCCATTGACCATATATGCAACTCCTAACGAAGAGTTCCCAGTATTGAACGAAAGCCACTCGGCGAACTGGACACATGTTGCAGCTGTTGTAAATTCCAACATCGTAACTTTGTATGTCGATGGCGAACAGGTGGATCAGGTAATTAACAACGCAAGTACACAGATTAGACCATTGCAAGCCAAAATGCCCGTATGGATAGGTGTTAATCCTAACAAGGGATTTGAAGAACAGGATTTCTTTGACGGCGGCATCAAGGAAGTTAAGGTATGGAGAACTGCTCTTACTCAACAGGAGCTGAGGCAGTATATAGCCGGCATACCCAATCCGACGGAAGATATCGACTCCTCGCCTAACGACCCGCGCGTTGCCCTTGAACTATACTACACATTGCAGGGCACAAAAAGCGATGTTGCCAATGAGGCTATTCAGGAAAGAGATAACCTGCTGCATTACTATGTATCCTGTGATGTCAATCCATCTAATGCCGATGAAGACTTATACTACCGTCCGGACGGCGCCCATATCAAACTTACTTCGCCTAAATGCGGCGAGGGTGTGAGCAACCTGAAAGGCAACACTTATGAAGTGCGCTGGGTATCTTTCGGCGTAGGCAGTCCATTAGCTACACCAACCGGTGAAGCAGGCGATGTCATGATACAGCTAAGCCGTGATGGTGGCAATAACTGGTTCGACGCTATCAGCACTTACAGATATGATGAAGCAACAGGCGGCACATTTGCATTGCCGCTCGACAATGAAGAGGTCGAAGCCGGTTCTGCTGTATGGGAGCCTTATAATAACGTTACTATTACCAATACTGCCAATGACTTGCAGGGCGTGATAACTGTGGATAGCAATTATGCAAAAACTGTCAGGCTCAAGGTGAGCGGTTCTGAAGCAAGAAACCAGCAGAATGTATATGCTGTATCGCAGGATTTTACGGTAGCTCCTCACTTCGCATTGAAGAACAAAGCTACTACACAGATAACTATAGCCGGCAATACCAAGCTGAACATAACAAGCCAAAATTCGTTTATCGAGGCATGGATAAAGCCATACAGCTTCCCGTCAGATGATGAAGAAGCTCCATTCTTCCCGATTATAGCAAAGAAAGATCCCGATGCAACTACCGATGAGGAGGGCTTGCACTATGCACTGAGGCTATTGCCTACAGGACAGTTGCAGTTCAGTTTGGCAACTATATTGCCTGATAACAGCAAAGAAATACGTACCGCAACAAGCGAAAGCATACACCGCATAATAGCTCCGAATCTGGTTGAATATGATTCAATATGGGTACATGTAGGCGTATATCTGTCATTACCTGAAAACGGCACTCAATCCAAAGTTATCTTCTATGTTGATGGTATCCCGCAGGATACGGGCGATGTGGTAAGGCAGCTTGGCAGTGGTATTGTGCTTGATAAGCAGAATACATATCCGACATACATAGGATATGAAAATATTAGCGATGGCGGCTCACGCTATTTCGATGGCGAATTAAGGGAAGTGCGCTTCTGGAGAAACAACCCGGGCGGCTTTGCCAGAGTATCAGACAGCGATTATCCCAATACATATCAATTAGATAACTTCATACAGGGTGCATCAACTGTACGCGCAAAAGAACTGGGTCAATACGGCATAACTAACTATGCACAAGGCTTGATTGCTGCATATTCCATGGATGGCGGCAGCTGGGTAAATAACGGCATGGACAATAGCATACCTGCATATCCTGCTGATCCAGACCTTATGGCTCGCGTATATGCTCCATGCGGCGATAGAGACTATTCGCCAACAATGCCGTTCATCAAATTAGTTGAACCAAAATATGCGCAAAGCGTTGAAAATACTGAAAAAGAGTTGCGCGTACGCTGGGTAGGTTTTGATTATAACAGGAATGATCTGGCATCATTCACTGTTGGACAATCGGGCGCATCTGGAAAACATGCAGACTTAGGCTTGTCAATACAGGGCGGCAGCGGAAGCACTAACCTGTACTATCCGCCTGTTGCAAGCATAAAATATAACGCAGGCTATGTTAATGCCATGGGCTTGCCGTCGGCAGTAAACCCATTTGAATTTCAAGGTACTGCATCAAAATCACAGTTTGCGGCAATGCTTGATTTGTCAATGGCTAACCCTGACTTGAACAAGGATTTGGCGTATGCAGACCAAGGCAATATCGAAGCAACTGCTATCAATGGCAGATTGAGGCTGTTTGCCCGTGCAAATATAAACTCGCCATCACCATTGGAATATGATAATACTCCACAGGGCTTTATCGAAACGCTTATGAGCGAATCGCCAAGCTTTACCATCACTCCGCCAAGCAATTTCACATTGAGATTGTTGCTCGAAGGATACCATGCTGGTACAACAACCGGTATTGTAAATAACATTGGCAGGACATTTGAAGGCAATGCCGTAAGAATACGCCTGTATAAGGACAATGCCGGATCGCCAAGCGACCTCATTGCAAACTCAACCAAGCTGTCAACAAAAGGCTATGCCAATTGGGGAGAAGCTAAGAATATTGCTAATCGCGGCGAAGGCACTATGAACTTTGCGAATATTCCGTTCGTGTTCACAGAAGTATATGACGGCTCATACTATGTGGTTGTAGACCACCAGAACTATCTGCCGGTTATGTCGGCTTATCCTGCGCGCTTCTTCTTTACAGGCGATGATCCTGAAACATGGACTGTAGAATCAGGCTGGGATTTTCAAGCATGGAATGGCGCAGATAACCACTATATGCTTCAAACGGATGCAAACGAAACTCCGGTATACTTCGGCACTGCATATACTGCTTATGCTGCTGATAATAACTTCACGCCAGACAGAACATCAGGCAAGTGGAATGCAACAGGGCTTAACTTCAATGCCGGCGGTGTTGATATAAGAACTACAAACGGGCTGCCTGCACTTGTCGGTGGTGATGTTGTAAGAGATGGACAGATTAATGCAACCGACAGAGCATCTATCAGAAACCAGTCAGGCTCGACTAATCCTAAGTATGACTTGACAGGAAAAGGCTATTCAAATGCTGTGGATAGAACAATCGTTGACCACAACACTGATAAAATATCAAGTATTCCTGAAGAATTGAAGAAAGATATTTATCCCGTTGCCGAAGCAGGCATTGTAAATGGAGCATTCGATTATATATCAGATGCAAACCCGTTAAATGTTGTAAGCAAGAACGATCCGGAGTTCTCATTGAAGCTCATTCAGAATGCAAGGGAATATATTGAAAATGGTGGCGATGCTGTTCATGCAGAACCATTGAAAATGAATAAAAATTCATTATTGGCTTCTACCATCGAATATACAGTCAGCGCCACGCCGTTTATGAACGGTCAATACATAGATGTTCCTGTATACATACAAAACACTGGCGACGCATGGGCTTTGGCTAATGGTACATTCGCCATAACTTACGATCCTGCTGTAGTTAACTTCAATTCAATGGTGCAGAGCGAAAGCGTTATCTTTGATAGCCGCGACGACCTTGGATATCTGAAGGCATATACAGCGCCAACAGCTAATACCAATAACGACGGCACTATTGATCCTGTTGAAAATACACGCAGCATTGAAATCAATTTTGATGCGTTCACAAAAGATAAACGTGGACAAAATGTGCCTGCAACAAAGACATACCTTGGAACTTTGAGATTTAACATGCTGCGCAATGACGAAAGCTTTATCTTCAACTGGTCGCCAATATGTGCGGTGCTTGATGTTGATGGGGTAGACTTGACAGGCAAAGGGCATTTTGAAGTGATTAAGCCGATTATCATCAATAAGAACGTTGAAATCGTAAGTCCTAATGGCGGCGAAACATTCGACGGCGGCTCTGCTAATCCTGTAACCTGGTTGTATCCAAACACAAATGCGCAGGTATTCATAGAATTTTCATCTGACAATGGCAGCAGCTGGAGCAAAATCAATCAAACTCCAATCGCCGTTACAGCTGGATTATATAATTGGATAACTCCAACTATTAAATCAACTTCGTGCCTTGTACGCATCACCAATGCCAATACCGGCGTTGAACTTGACAGAAGCGATGCTGCATTTGCTATTTCGATAGCTCCAACTGAAATTACGCGCCCAGCCTCTGCAGACCCAATCTATACTGCTGGTGCAAAAGATTATATCCGTTGGCATTCAAGCGAAAAAGTAAGCGTATACTTTGAATATTCCGAAGATGGACTGAATAACTGGATAAAAGTAACGGACATCGTTTCTTCTGAAGCGGAACAGGCTGCATGGACAGTGAAGAGCGCAAACACTAAATCGGCGCATATCCGCATGGTAAATGCACAAAATGGCGATATACTTGCAATCTCCGAGCCGTTCAAAATACTTATCGGCACCGTGGCTATAACCAATCCTAAGAAAGGCGACCTGTTCAAAGCACAGCAGAAGACTCAAATCAAATGGACTTCTTCCAAAGTAACATCGTTCTCTTTGCAGGTAAGTACTGATGGCGGTTCAACTTGGGAAAGCATCGAATCTGATGTCAAGGCTTCAAACAAGCTATGGAACTGGACTGTGCCTAATGTGGTTAAAACAACCGACAAAGCATTGGTTCGTGCAATCTATAACAACGACCCTGTGCTTGAATACAGCAGAACAGGTGCATTCACAATAGAAGCGAATGGCGGAATTAGCGAACTTGAACTGGCTGGCTTTGCTATTGCAGACATAACGCCTAACCCAGTGAATGACGAGGCTGTGATTACTATCGACGTGCCGCGTGATACAAGACTAAGCGTTGCAATATACAATGCTGCTGGACAGAAAGTAGCGGTTGTTGCTGATGCTCAAATTTTCAGCAGTGGCAAATACCCGTTGAATTTCAATGCCGGTAGCTTTGCAGCTGGAGTATATGTAGTGCGCATGCAGGTGGGCGCTGATTGCATCACAAAAGACTTTGTGAAAATAAAATAGAGCATCTGCTTTAAAATCAAAACCTCGTCAAATCAATGGCGAGGTTTTTTTTGTGCTATAATACCATTTGCTTGAAAAATGTATCTGCATAATCTCATACGGTTCCGAAAAATAAAAATTAATGTTCGTGCATATTAAAAATATGTTGTAGTTTCACGTTTAGGAAATGGCAACATCGTCATAACCAATAACGATATAATTTCTGAAAATATATTCATAAATGGCATTGTATGTTATTAAAGGGTGGTAAATATCGCTAATTTTTTTGTATTTTTGAGTAATAATAAAGTGAAATTATGAAGAAAATATATATCGCCCTTATATTTATACTGCTTACATCTAATCTATATTCACAGAAAGAAACATATACATGGTATTTTGGAGATAGTGCTGCTATTAGTTTCATGCCTGACGGCAATAGTCCGCATGCACTGACCGGCAGCCTTATAGAGCAGATGGAAGGATGTGCCAGCATATCGGACAGAGACGGCAACATGATGTATTACAGCGATGGTGTGAAGCTATGGAATAAGGATAATATTGAGATTACAGCCGGCTTCAGAGGCGACAATTCATCCTCCCGCTCGGTCATTATCGTGCCAAAGCCGCGCTCTAACAGGTATTACTATATTTTTGCAATAGATGCGTATGAGGATTACAAGAATATCAACGGCATTACATATTCCGTGCTGGATATACTGGCAAACAAAGGCAGGGGCGATATACTGCTCGCACAGCGTAATGTAAAGCTGCTGGCAAATGCTGTTGAAAAAATGATTACGATAAACCATGCCAATCAGGAGGATATATGGCTTGTGGCATATAACTGGAAGGATAACAGCTTCTATACATACCATATCACCAAGGACAGCATAAAGGCGCCTGTTATTACGAAGCGCTCCGGCGAAGTTATTGAGAATCCGCAAGTTAAAGCTGGCTTCAATCTCGAGTATGATATAAGGCAGAAAAAGCTAATCAACTGTGCAGCAAGCACCCATTCCTTTGAAATATATGACTTTAACAATGCTACAGGCAAAATAGATGTGGCTAATATGCTCTCCATTCCCGCATTTGAATATACGCCCGAAGATATTATAAACGACAGCACGATTAAAGATTCCATCAATATGTATGTGCCGTATAGCGGCGCATTTTCCGAAGACGGCAGGAAGTTCTATGCCTCGTGCTATACCATAGCATTGTTCCAGTTCGATTTCAGTTCGCCAAATATAGACGACATACTTGCCTCGCGTGTCAGGATAGCAGACAGTGCCGCCGGCGATGGCAGCACAGGAGCGCTGCGTATGGGACCTGACGGCAAGATATATGTTGCATGCAATAAGAGCGAGTATCTTGCGGTGATAGACAAGCCGAACGAGGCAGGCAAGGCGTGCAATTACATACGCGATGCCTTATATCTTGAAGGCGGAAGGTGTCGGCGCGGACTGCCGGTTATGATGGCATATACTGTGCCGCCATGCGATTTTACTGGCTATGCCGGCGGCAATAAGACCGTATGCAGCGGAGGCAGCGTGCTGCTTGGGGATAACATACAGGACTCGTCGAATTACACATTTTCATGGCTGCCCAATAAATATCTCGACAGGGCGGACATATTGCATCCGGCATGTACTCCCGCCGAAACAATACAGTACATATTGCAGGTAACGGATACTGTGCTTAACTGTACGGATTATGATACGGTTACCGTATATGTCAATACAGCGCCGACTATTCTGCAGGCTGATGATGCTGAAACATGCAGGGATTCGCCCGTAACCATTGGCAATACAGAAAATTCTAATGAATATACATATAACTGGTCGCCGGGTACATATTTAAGCAGCACTGACAGCAAAACGGCAATATGCACTCCCGAAGCCGATATGACATACATATTGACCGTAACCGATATGGCGACCGGCTGCACAAGCTATGATACTGTAAAAGTAACACTTAAAAAAATAGATGGCTTAAGCATAGAAGGCGATAAATATATATGCTATGGCGCAAGCTCTATTTTGACTGTTGTCGGCGAGTTTGCGGAATATTTATGGTCAACAGGCGCCGCCACTAAAAGCATAACTGTCGATAATGCAGGCATATACACTGTATCCGTTATTGATGCCTATGGCTGCAAAGGCGAGGCAAGCTTCGAGGTATTGAACTTCGATTCCACGAAGGTGCAAATCATAGCGCCCACGGCAATATGCGAAGGCAGCGTTGCAACTCTATATACTGAAGATACTTATGCTGAGTATTTATGGTCAACAGGAGCGGCCACTCCCAGCATAGACATATCAAGCGAAGGCACATACTGGCTGACAGTCAAAAACGGCAATGGCTGCACTGCAAGCGACACAGTTACCGTTGCCAAAGAGCAGATTAAGTACAGCGTAACCGATAGCATTGCATTTGGCGGTAAATGCGTAACTGACGTTATATCACAGGATATAGCCATAACCAACACTGGCGGTGAAGCATTTGTCATATCCAGCCTTGATTTTGAAAATACGGCTTCATGCTTTACCATTGCCGCCATGCCGCTACCTCTGCATGTGGATGCCAATAGCACTGTAACTGTCAAAATATACTTTGACTTGCAGAATGCAGGCACATGCACTGACGAATTATTAATAAAAATTAATAATCCTTGCGAGGCAACCATACATATTCCTGTTTCTGGCAGCAGCGCCAATACATCTATCCGAGCGGCTTCGCAGGATTTTGAGATAACGCCCGGCGACTCTTTGAAAATACCTGTCAGCTTCAGCATAAACAGCAATGGGGCAGCTGGGGACACGCCCATCAGCTTCACGTTTGAATATGCTTATAACAAGACATTAATGCAGGTTAGAATGGTGCAGTGTGCTGGAGTTGTTGAAGTAACCAGCGATGGTAATTTGGAGATATTGACCATTCGCAAGGAGATTCCGCCCGGAGCTACTGCGGACACCATAACCCTGTATGCCGTAAGTTTTATGGGGGATACGAGTGTGGCACCGCTGTATATCCAAAATTTCGCTACAGATTTGCCTTGTATTGATTTCGAGGGAGCGGAAAACACATTGCGGTTGCAAGGCTGTGCTATTAACCTGCGGAGTATTCGCTTCTTTAAGCCTACGGAATTAAAGGTACATACAGAGCTGGGCAATATTATATGCGACGTTGCCACCGAAGAGCAGGGGGATATATGTCTGGAACTGTATGATATGGCGGGAGCTTCCATAGCCAAACATATCTGGCATCGCAAGGCTTCCATATTCGAGCATAGAGCGTTCGGCTTTCCGGCAGTATTTTATGCTTCAAACGTGTATTTCGTCAAATTGACTACCGTCGCTTCCACCATCACCCAAAAGCATATATTTATAAGATAGCGCTTCATGCAAGCAGTATTTATATTTTTGGGCAGTGGTGATTTTTGTTGTTAAATAAAGATTAAATTAACAAATATTCATAAAACTATGCAGATAATTTTCGAGTTTGGTTATGTAACTATCAATATTTACATAATGTTATACATTCCCCTTCCCTGAAGGGGTGGCAGTCGTTTCGACTGACGGGGTAGGTTATGAATAAATATTTACCTTTTTAATGTTGTTTCCTTTCGACAAGCTCAAGGAACCTACTTTTTTATTCCCAAGCTCCCTGAGCCTGTCGAAGGGGAAACACCCCGCTGCTGTGCAGCACCTCTCTACAAGAGGGGAATTATGTAACTATCAATATTTACATAATGTTATACATTCCCCTTCCCTGAAGGGGTGGCAGTCGTTTCGACTGACGGGGTAGGTTATGAATAAAACATTAATCCATAGGATTAATTAACATATCTTGATAACGCTTGAGTATAAATTTCTACCGACAACCATGTTTAAACAGATAAAAAAAATATTAGATAAAAGAGGCGATAACCCTTCATTAGGAATATTGAAATATATCGGTCCGGGGTTGCTGGTAACGGTTGGCTTTATCGATCCCGGAAATTGGGCTTCCAACGTTGCGGCGGGAAGCAGTTTTGGCTACACATTGCTGTGGATGGTAACGTTATCGACAATCATGCTGATCATTTTGCAGCATAATGTGGCGCATTTGGGCATCGTTTCCGGCAAGTGCCTTTCCGAAGCAATCACCGAAAAAATATCAAAACCAGTCGGACGTACAATATTAACAACAGCCATGCTGGCTTCCGTTTCAACATCGCTCGCCGAAATTTTAGGCGCCGCAATCGCACTGGAAATGCTTTTCAACGTGCCTATAAAAATCGGAGCAGCTGTCTCCACACTCTTTATAATGCTGATGATATACACCAATTCATACAAAAAAATCGAAAAATGGATAATCGGCTTTGTGTCAATCATCGGCTTTTCGTTTCTATACGAACTAAGCGTCGCTCCAATTGAATGGAATTTGGCTGCAAAAGGATGGGTAACTCCTGCAATTCCAGAGGGTTCGATACTTATAATAATGAGTGTGCTTGGTGCGGTTGTAATGCCTCATAATTTATTTCTACATTCGGAAATCATTCAAAGCAGGCAGTGGAATTTGCAGGATGAAACAGTTATAAAAAGGCAGCTGAAGTTTGAATTTGCCGATACGATTTTTTCGATGATTGTCGGCTGGGCAATAAATAGCGCCATGATAATCCTTGCGGCATCAACGTTTTTTGCTCATTCAATCAATGTCGATGAATTGCAGCAGGCGCAAAATATGCTCATACCGTTGCTTGGAAAAGGCGCAGGAATTGTATTTGCCATTGCGTTGCTTTTTGCAGGAATTTCCTCAAGCATTACCTCCGGAATGGCTGGCGGCACTATCTTTGCAGGCATGTTTGGCGAACCGTACGACATCAAAGACAAGCACTCAAAATTTGGCGTTTTGATTTCGCTGCTCTTCGGTTTGCTGATCATAATGTTCATCGAAAATCCGTTTCAGGGTTTGATTTATTCGCAAATGATGCTAAGCATCCAGCTTCCAATCACAATATTTACACAGATTTATCTTACTTCAAATAAACAGCTTATGGGGAAATATGCCAACGGAAAATTTCTAAATATTCTATTATTAACCATCGGCAGCATTGTTACATATTTAAACATCCGTTTACTAATCAGCTTTTTGATAATTTAAAATAGTTATGAATAATTTTTCATAAATATTCTTGCTTATTTATAAATAGAAATAGTTTTTGTATTTTGCAGCATTGCACTAAGATAGGAAAAACAATTGAGTTGGCATTTAGAAGTTGAAGAACAAGACAAATTAGAACAGCAAAAGCTCATTGCAAGCTACTGCATTCCTAAGCACATAGCGATTATTATGGACGGAAATGGCAGATGGGCGAAAGAACAAAATTTGCCTCGCGTGAAGGGGCATGAGCAAGGCATTATTACGGTGAAAGATATTGTGAAGGCGAGCTCGCAGATTGGGGTTAAATGTTTGACTTTGTATGCGTTTTCGCAGGAAAACTGGAATCGACCTCAAGATGAAACTTCTGCGTTAATGCAACTTCTTGAGTTATATTTGATTTCTGAAATTGATGAATTGCATAAAAATAATGTTAAAATGCACTTTATAGGAAATATGGAAACTCTTCCTAACAATGTTATAATACAGGTAGATAACTGTAAAAATATAACAAAAAATAATAGCGGATTAAATTTAGTCTTGGCTTTAAGTTATGGTTCTCGGCAAGATATAGTTAATGCGGCTAAAAAAATTGCTATGCAAGTAAAAAGTGGAAGCCGCAGGCTTGAGGATATTGATGAAGAGTTATTTTCTAATTCATTATCTACCAATGGCTTACAAGATCCAGATCTGCTGATAAGGACTAGCGGAGAAATGCGAATTAGCAATTATCTTTTGTGGGAAATAGCATATTCCGAGCTATATATAACCGACATTTATTGGCCGCAGTTTACGCGTAATGACTTATATGCAGCTATAATCGACTACTCGCATCGAGAACGCCGCTTTGGAAAAATTTCCGAACAACTGTAAGAAAAAAAGCAGATATTTCAAGCACATACGTTCAGTTATTTAATTTTTTCTGACAGCGTTAGAGTGCTATAAATGCTCTGCTTGCAGCATCAGATTCATCTAAAGTGCCAATAACGAGCCAATCTGCTCAACACTCTGAAAAATTATTCTTCTTTTGTTGTTGCAAGCAATTCTGCAGGCAAATAAGAGTTGGTTATGTCAATGATTTTGTTTTCCGCTTTTTCTAAAAAATCATTGCACTCTTTCGTTAACTTCATTCCTTCTTCATACTTAGCAATTAATATTTCTAATGTTTCATCGCCAGAATCGAGGATTTCTACAATTTCCTGAATGCGTTTTATTTTTTTTTCAAAATCAAAATTTTGTTGTTCCATGATGTTTATGAATATTTTTTAATAAATCTTTAATTGTTAAATAAATTATTTTCTATAACCTTATCAAACTTTGCCAGAATCTTTTCATTGCTTCTAATTACTTCAAATTTCTTGAAGTTAGCCAATGTTTCATTTTTATTAATTATTTTATTATTATATTTCAATAGCGCAAAACCGCGATTCAAAGGTGACAAAGGATGCAGCAATTCGCTTTGCGTTTGCAAATTTTTCAACAGTATTTTATAATTTTCAAACCTG
>JAVBOP010000001.1:0-7156 GCA_031550405.1 Kapaibacterium sp. (SeqCode) | reverse complement strand
CCAACTATTGCACAGGTTTAAAAAATGCTGTAATTTTGTAATGCCTTTCGCACGCAAGCTATGGCAACATGAAATGAGCTTGTTTTGAAGTATTGGCAGAAACAAATTTTAACAGTTGGGTTCTGTTGCTTTTCCTGACGTCTAAAATTTGATTTCTAAGCAACAGCTGATACCAAATATAGTATTTTTGAATTTATGAGGTTCATAGTATTATAGCAATTTTCGATACTATGTCTTGCAGAAGGGCAAAAAAATTAGTATTGTTAAATTTAATCGGAAATTTTTATATGAAAAAATTCATTTTAATCGCTGCTATAGCGATGATAGGTATGATGGCAATTAGTTCGCAGGAAGCGAGCGCCAAACCACAAGTAACAGGTACCCATAATTACTTGGGAACTGATGGTAAGTGGCATTATGTTACTACTTACAAAGATAATGATAGCGGCTCTGAATGGTCATCAGAATATAGAGATGGTTACGGCCCAATTATCCATCACCCTAAAAAATTACCACATTGGGGGATTACAGGTGGTGGCTCTAATGGTGGCAGTGGTAATATAAGTATAGAAGCACCTTTTGATGTGGCTTGTGAATTCAGTGCCCTTACGAGTGGTATCATCGAAATTAAGGTAGAAGAAGATGTAGAGGTTGAAATTATCAAGATTGAGAATGGAAGTATTTTTCTTCCGAGAAGACCTGTTCAGGGTCAATCTTCTTTTCAATCAATATCAGTTCCCGCTGGTTTTTATACTTACAAACCTTATGGCTTAGTGCTTTATAAAAATAATATTCCTGTATATATGGAATTATTTTTCTTTGATGGTTCTATGCATAATTCTATGGAATTGTACTCTTCTCCAGGGTACGAGCCAGAAGAACCACCAGCAAATAACTAATAAAAACACTATCTCAGCCCGATATATTATGTCGGGCTTTTTTTTTGTATATTTGTAAGAATATTTATGAAAAAAAAATCATTATTCTTTATATTCTTGTTGTCAAATCTCATATCTTTTGCTCAGGAAGTTAAGTTGGAGCGCTTTCCTGTTGAAGCGGTTAAGCCTTTGCAAGACAATGAAGAAAAGAAACTGTATGCTATATTTTTGTTTAATAATAATATTTGTTCGAATATATGCACAATAGCTAATATACAAAGCGTGATGTTAGATATTGAGAAAACATTAGGGGATAATACAGGTAAGACAGCGATTTTTATGCTTGATGACAGCATTGATGTTAATGTTTTCAGCTCCAATTTCCCGCAGATGATAACAGAAACATACTACACTTATGAACCGATATTTCCCAAATATTGCGATAGAAATAAATTGGATTATGTTGCCTTGCTTTTTGTGAAAAATGATGGTGAAGTTGTTGATAAATATACATATACTGAATATATGGAGGATAAAATAGATTATGATAGACTAAAATTAATCTTATCTGATATTATAAAAACTGACAGTATTTCAAGCGAAAGCATCAAAAATACATTAAATATATCTGCTGCCAAGTCAGCTATAATTACAGCATCAATAACAATACACGAAAATGCCGATACTACCATATCACGACCTTTTAATTGGCAGAAAAAAGGAGATACTTTATACGGCATTGATGAGCTTACGAAAAATTTATATTCTTTAGATGTAACAACAGGTAATTTGTTTAAATACAATGAATTACCAATAGAACTTGCTACATATTTTCAAGATAAAAGCAATAATGACAGTTCATATATAAATGGTTGGAAAAAATATCTCAAGGAGTATAATACTAGAAGAAACAATAGAAACAGTATGAAAATTAGAGATAATATATTTACCAATGTTATGGCTGTCAATGACACAGCGGTAATATGCGGAGCAGTACTTGCGACGACTTATGAATATATCGCAGCGTGTGGCACGGATTTACCGGATGTCCCTAACGTTATGGCTGCCATAAACAAAAAAACACAGAAAACAAGTATTTATCCGCTTCCCGATGACATGAGGTTTACAGGAATTGCAACCACTTGGGGTAACAACGACTTATTGATGTTTCATGATTACAATGGTTTTGCTTTTGGTATTGATTATGCTAAAGAGGGAAAGTATGACACTATTCCAATAGCTTCTGTCTTACGGATTTGTAGTGATAAGTGCGATATAATTAAAACAGTTAGATTGCAAGATTTAAAATTGGATACAGGCCCTTATTTAAGGTATTATTTACAAAATGTGATACATTGCATTAAAAATAATTCTCTTGTGTTCTATATTGGCGAGAAATATTATAGAAATAAAAATAATTTATTAATTTATGACATTAATAAGAAAAAATCGACACAGTATAATATTCCATATTTAAAAGAATTAGACGGATATGAACTTCAATGTGTAGATTATGCCGATGATTTATCAGCGTTCAACATATTGTATCGCCATAAGCTATATTCACAAGCTGCAATTGTAAATTATGATTTAAAAGATAAGATAACTAATATATATTCTTTGCAGTTACCAGCAAAATTGAGCCACGCAAATTTTATTAACAGCAGTTCAGCCAAAGCAACATTATTAATAAAATATGGCGAAGGCATACGCTGGCGCATCGAAGAAATAAAATTATAATATACCAAAAATGCGTACAGAAAGCAAATCAATATCGCTGTTTTTTTGGTATATTTGTAAAGGATTATGAATAAAAATTAATATTATTAACTTGTAGCCATGTCGTTTTCGGTCAGGCGAACTTACACCCTGTGGTATTGGGATGCCAAATCGGAACAAACAAAAATAAACAGACTGAACAAAATCATCGAACGTCTGAACAAGAATTTGAAGCCGATGTGAAAAAGGCGCAAAGAAAACTTTGAGCCTTTGAGTCTTTGTGGCAAAAATAATTGATTATCAATGAGCCAACCCAGAAGTAAAAATTCAATATGACAAACATCCTTCGCAAATATTTTTTGATTTGCCTGTCGTTAGCCTGTTTTGCAAGTTCTTGCACAAAGGATCATTCAACAGATGCAGACAACAATCCGGATAGCCCGGCAAGCATGACACAGCACGTATTTGCATCAACGTCCAATGAAAACATCGGCTATTGGCTGTACACACCCGCAAATGCAAAAGCCGGTATGCCTTTAATCATTTACCTTCACGGTGGCAGCGGCAGGGGAAACGATTTGAATTTAGTTATCGGCGGAAGTTTGCCAAAGTTTCTTCACGAAGGCACGATTAAAGATATTCCGGCTTTTATTCTGATGCCCCAATGTCCGGCGGGCAAAACATGGGAACAAACCGGCGCTTCGGTCATTGAATTGATTGATCAAATAGCTTCCGGCAAAAAAATCGACACCAAAAAAATCAGCCTGACAGGCCATAGTTTGGGTGGTTCCGGGACTTGGCGCTTGGGCGCGACTTATTTTTCGAAATTCAGTTGCATTGCACCGCTAAGCGGAAGCGCCGACATGAACGCAGCATCGAGCTACACGGGTTTTCCGGTTTGGGCTTTTGCCGGATCTGCCGATGATATTGTTAGCCCCAACAGCAGCAGTGAAATGATCGCAAAAATTAACAGTTTGGGCGGAAATGCACAACTAAAAATCTACGAAGGCGCCACTCATTTCGACGTGCCTGATTTGACCTACAAAGATACGGATAGCAAGCTTTTAGAATGGATGATTAATCAGAAGAACAGAAGAAAAGATGAGCAAGAAATTTGAATTTGATGCGGAAAAACGATATGTTTTTCAAAAAACGAAACCATTCATGATAATGTCATTGGAATGTATATTGAAAAAAAATATTTTTAACCGTTGTAAAGCAATATCAAATTTTTCATGAATTGCATTTGCAATAATTATATGATTTATAAGTTGGTTGTAAACATATCATATAATTTGCGGTATGTTTCAGGAGACATATTACCGTTTTCATTCAATAATTCTAACAATGCAAGACCAAAACTACAATAAGGAATTATTAATTTTTTTTCATTTTTCATGGATTGTATATGTCGTTCTATAATTTCAATATCTTCTCGAACAACAGGTCCTGTTATTGGCAGCAAGCTGTCTTTATGTGAAATATATTTTAAATTATTTTTTACCGTTCGCTCGATTATAGGAATCAAAAAATCTGATTTGTTAATACCGATTGAATCTGCAAGCAAAGATGATAACTTGAGCGATGCTGTAAGATAGTTCGATGCCGATACAGCTGTTGCGTGGTATAGCGCTTTGTTGATTAATATATTTTCATCCAAAAATACAGCTTTCCCCTTCAGAGAATGAATAAAATCAGCGACGGCATTCCTGTCTTTTTCGGCGCACTCAACTCCCCATGCAATATTGTCAAAATTATGCGGATTGCTGTAAAAAAAAGTTTGAAAAGGATGTGCAGCAACTGGAATTGCATTGTATTGGGTGCATGGCTCCAAAATATCAACACGCAATGCACCAGATAAGTGCATGATATATATATCGTTTAAACGGGTTTGCAGATGTACAGCTAACGCTCTTGCTGTATTGGCAATCATGGAATCACTTACAGCGATAATGATAATGTCCGGAAGCTCTTCGATTTCCTTAATATTTCTTTTAAGTATATAATTTATATGAGAATTAGGTTGATATGACTGCGACACAACCCATTTCAGCCGGTCATTGCAACTTAGCAACTCGGCAATAGCACTGCCAACATTGCCTAAGCCTATTATTCCAACGGTAGTTATCATTTTTTTTATGAATAAAAATTCACAATCAATTGAGTTTAGCTAAAACGAATTTTAAGAAATCAACATAATTGGCTGAATGTGTCCAATCATTTGGCGCTTCAACAAACTCAACATTGCCCGAAACGGATTGGTAGTAGCTGTATGCCTGAGCGCCAATCTCATAAGGTATGAGTTCGTCACCTTTTGAGTGAAATATATACAACTTGCTTGCAGGCGTAAAGTTATTTAAATTATTTTCTATTAATTTTGCATATACGCTTCCATTGCCACTCCGCATATCATTAATGAAACTTTCAGTGAACAGCGAATCAAGTTTCTTAGGCAGAAAATACAATGTATCATCTTTATCTATATAGTACTTATCTATTTTGCCTGCATATTCTGGCTGGTATATGTGACTGTAATTCAGATTCATGTCATAATAGTGATTATAGCCGCGGATGAATAAAGGAAAAAAGCCGGGCTCATCATAGGTATCCCTGTAGAACAGCAGCGACGCCATATTAGAGAGTATCAATGCGCCATCACCTGCATAAACTTCTTTTAATTCAAAAAGACTGTACTTTTGCTCTTCCCATTCCTTTTGGATTGCCACAACATTATAGCCGCCTTGCGAATAGCCGGCAAGCCACAGGTAATAATCAATGGATATATTTTCATTTTGTATATAGTTATGCGCTGCTTTAAGTAAATCTATACAGTCGGAAGTAGTATATTTTGCAATATGATACGCCTGTATTTCACTGTTGCTTTTGCCAAAACCGATATAATCATTCGCCACAGAAATATATCCAAACGAAGCTGCTATCGTCCTTTCGAGCATTTCGTATGAATACTTTTCATTCATATCACCGCCGTCATAAAACATGGTGCCATGCTGCCAAGCCGTTATTCCACGCAACTTTTCCTGCGTTTTTGGTATGCAAAATATGCCCGAACAAAGCAGTGGAGCTTGATTTTTTTTCTTGGTATAATAAGTAATCTTGTACGCTTCAACATCATATTCAGGCGCAATTTCTGCCCCGTGGAACGTTGCAATTTGCAATAACTCGGCAGCCGTATAATCGAATATCTTCTCTTTTGAAACGAATACCGTTTCCTCGTTAAAATTAACGGGACCGTCATCCGAACAGGAAATAACAAAGGCAAAAAACAGGGAAACAAAGGCAAATACTCTTTTATTTAAGGCGTATTTTTTCATAAGGTCATGGCTTTAGTCAATTTGAAAAACGATTTACTGCAATATACAAAAAATCAAGGATATTATAACATCGCTAGCTTTCATCGGGCTGACTTTTTGTGGCGGGAGCAACCGATTGGAATAGGAAGTATTAATACAAATTCATCATTGCTCATTTATGAATATTTATTCATAAATTTCCGCATAGTTTTTTATTCTGGCACATAAATGATTTCACCGTTTTCCAATTCGTATGCAATGCCAACTTTTTTACCTTTCTTTTGCGATGACGATTGCTCATTTGAGGGCGTATATTTATTGATTTTATTGCCTTCTTTGGTGATGATTTCCATGTTGTCTTTGCCGGGATTTTTCACAATCGTGTAATCTTCCTGCGTGAAAACCTCCGACATGCCCATATTCATTACCATCGCAACCATCAACGCAACCGCAAAAACCATCGCCACATCGAACAAATTCACCACAACTGCAAGCGGGTCACTGTCCTCATCTTCAAACCGCTTCTTTAATTTCCTTTTGCTGTATTGCATTTTTATTGCCCAAAATTCGTGAAACATACTCTAAATCATAAATATCTTTTGCATACCAACGCTGCTTAAACTGCAGTGTTACCAAGCCGATAGCGCTCACCACAAGCCCGACAACCGTTGTCGCAAATACAACCTGCATGTTATATGCCATGCCCGAAATATCGCCAGTCGATAAGCCGACAAGTGCCGGACTCATCGCAATCAAAGTGCCTATAAGCCCTAAAATCGGTCCCATTTTGGCTAATAATTTGGATAATGATAAGTCTTTATCTGCTTCATTTTCAAAATTTGAAATCAAATATTCTGAATTTGCGCTAGATGGTTTTGACGCAATCATATCACGTTAGTACTTTATATACCAACAATTGTCTTTGTTTGGCATAACTTCATGCAAATGTGCTACATCTTGCTCCGATGTTAAATTTTTGATTTTATTTTTAAATATTTTGTCATTTTTCCGCTTTGTTATAAGTTGGTTATAAAAACTTCCAATCAAGAGCAAAGAGCGACCAAACAATATCAGAAGAATAATTATATCGGGTATCAGCAAGCTATTTGCAACCCAAAACAGTGATTTTGAAATTATTTCCATATAAAATTAATTTATAATTAAATTGTTAAAAATGAATATTTATTCATAATTAGAATGATAATCTTACTTCTTTTTTGCCCATTTGAATTTATTTCGCAAAAATCC
>JAVBOP010000091.1:0-3541 GCA_031550405.1 Kapaibacterium sp. (SeqCode) | reverse complement strand
GGTAGCATGAAAGGTTTCAGTAAAGATACACTTACATTTACTGATGGCTCTATTGACGGTTTTAGTTACTTATATTCAAGAATAAAATAGGAGAAATAAATCATGAGAAAATTATTGGTAATTATAGCTATATCAATAGCTATGCCATTTAATCTACATGCTCAAAAAATAAAAAAGCATGAAAAGTATAATTTCAAACAAACCCAATCTGAATATATAGATTTCAAGAAAATAGACAAGGAGAGTAAAATTATACGTGGAAATTATAATGAATATTTTAAATCAAATAAAGAAAATCCTGAGGAAATTGCATGGGAATATCTACAGTCAAACCATGCTATTTATGGATTAAGTAAAGACTTAAAAGAGGTCAAAATTTCTAGAAGTTGTGAGACCTCAGGTGGGAGATATGTATATTTTAGCCAATATCTAAATGATATCCTTGTATGTGGAACAAATATAACAGTCTATATTGATAAAGAAAATGCAGTCAGGTACATCCTTAACGAATTTAGAGATATTTCAAAATATAGAAATATTGAAAAAGAACCTACTATTGCAAATAATCAAATATTAAATATTATTCAAAACTATTTAAGCGCTAATGAAATAAGACAAATATCCCAACCTCAGCTTGTATATTTTGAAAGCGAAGATAGAGGCTTGGAGTTGGCATGGCAAATAAATGTTTATGAAGAAAAATTACAAGAAGCATGGCAATTTTTTATATCAGCCAATGACAATAATCGAATTATACATGCTCAGGGAATGACTAGATATGCGACAGCTAAAGTATATGATACTAATCCAATGGCAAGCGCAAGTGCGAGAACAAATTCGAACATTTATTACGGAATTACTAATAATTACAAAGATAATACTGATGCCAATAATTCCGATTTGGAAAGAGAACTAAAAGAAGTAACATTACAGGATGTAACTCTTATTAGCGAAGTACGAAATGGAGTAACGTATTATGGATTAAAGGGTATTGTACTATAATTGATAGATTAGATAGTCCAATGTATCCTCTATCCGGATTAGTTGCTGCCAATACATTGGGCAAATTTTATTTTACAAGAAATCAAAAAGAATTTGAAGCTGTGATATGTTATTACCATGTAGATAAAGCAGCAAGAAGAGTTGTAGAATTAGGATATATGACAAATAATTTGCTTCTTGTGCAGGTAGACCCCCATGCTTATAACAATGGATACTATGATAATAATACCAGAATGCTAACATTTGGAGAAACAGGTGTTGACGGAGCAGAAGATGCAGATATTATTTGGCATGAATACGCCCATGCTATAAGGCATAATACAGGTGTAGGTCAAATGGCAGGCGGAAGTCCGACCCCAGTCAATCTTGAAGCACAATCGATTCAAGAAGGCAGTGCTGACTATTGGGCATTATCATATAAGCGTTCTGTTTTTCCTAATAATTGGCAAAAATTTGCAGATTGGTCTCACCATAATGAATTTAAAGATAGTTTTAGATGGCGGAGAGGAGATTTGAATTTAGTATATCCCAATATCCCAATGATTATGATATGTATGATATCCATTTATCAGGCCAAATATGGAGTTCTGCACTTATGAAAATTTGGGGTGATTTAGCGGCAAAATATGGTGCAACAAAAGGTAGAGAAATTACAGATAAATTGTTTTTAGAAATGCATTATCTGCTATGGAATATTTCTGGGTTTAAAGATGCAGCAATAGCCTTTATGCAGTCAGATGCAAATTTGTATAATGGAGATCACTTATGTACTATTGTAAGGCGTTTCAAAGAACATGGATTGGTTGATAATTATGTAGATTACAGCGTAACTAATTTTATGAATAGGACAGTTACAAGTTCTAATGGAAATATGGGACCGGCAGACTTGTGGACTGGTAGTAAACGCATAACCAGCATAAATGGATGTAGTATCAATGTACAGAATGTCACAATACAAAGCGGTGCAAAACTCAATCTAAATGCAGAAAATGAAACAATTATAGATGCTCATTTCGAGGTTCAGGCAGGTGCGGAACTCGAAATAAAATAAAAAACAATAATTAAAAAATATTCATAAATAAAACATGGGAAAACAAAAAAATGAAAAAAACAATTAACTTAAGAAAAATTTTATTATTGGTTGCATTTATAGAATTATGTGCAACAGGTATAGTCAATGCACAGGCATTGAAAGTAAGAAGCGATAGAAAAATAATTCATATCGACCCTGAAAATCTAAGTATGTCAAGTAATAATTCAGACATGTATAGATTAGCTTTTGGTAAAGGCAATGATACGCAAAATGCAGGTAGAAATTATGGGTTATGGAATATTGTTGTATGGCAAAAAGGATTACAGTTCACTATTCCATTTCCAACATCCTACAGTGGAACAGGAGTTCGTATAGACAGCCTTTCTAACGTTGGTTTTAATATATTTAGCCCTAAGGAGAGATTGGATGTTAATGGCAACATTGCGATAAATGGCATAGTGAAAGTTTCGTCAGACAAACGCCTTAAAAAAGATATTTTACCGCTTGACGCACATGTTAGCCAATTGGCGAATCTTAATAGCATTAGGTATAAATCTAATCCTGTTATAAAAAGCAAAGATGATTTTATAAAACAATTTGGTAGCGATACAATTGATAATTATCAGTATCAAATGGAAGTTTCTATGAATGAAAGTAAAAAGCAATTTATTGAAAAAGATACAGTAATTCGCTACGGCTTCATAGCTCAGGAACTTCGGGATATATATCCAGAATTAGTTTTTGAAGATAGCGAAGGTTATTTGAGTGTAGATTATATAGGTATGATACCCGTTTTGGTTGAAGCTATCAAAGAGCAGCAAAAACAGATTGATGCTTTGATAAATGGTAAGGACTTTGAGAAATCAGGAACAGTTTTAACCAGCGAAGCAAAGTTATATCAAAACAACCCAAATCCTTTTACTGCAAATACAGAAATTAAATATTATTTACCAAATGAGACAAAAAATGCAAGCCTCCGCATATATAATCTTGTTGGCGAAGAAATCGCGAAATTTGATTTACTTGACAGAGGCTATGCAAACCTTACAATCAACGGCAGTGTGTTAAAAGCCGGCATGTATAATTATGCTCTTTTGGTAGATGGTCAATTAATTGACACAAAACAAATGGTTTTGACTAAATAATTGGAAATCCAAAAGCCCGCTATAATATAAAAAAATAGCGGGCTTAATTAAATTGCCAGCCTTAAATAAATTGCTCAAGCTAATATTACCGCGATGAACAGGAAAGCAGTTGGCTATTAGTTAATTTATAATCTGTTTCTGTTAATTTCGATAATACAAATATTCTAAAAAAATTTAATATTTGTGTGAACACCGCCTATAGTTTCTTTATATTTATACAATATAGTTATACTATTTTGCTAAAAATATTCTTATTATGCAATTCTATTAATTCGACAGAATAAAAATCATTTTTTAAGGGCTGGTTAGCAGCTATGGCTATAGGAATGTAATTCTCAGTGTGCCCATAAGTTAAGCAATT
>JAVBOP010000130.1:0-3292 GCA_031550405.1 Kapaibacterium sp. (SeqCode) | reverse complement strand
GGCATTCCGGGCATTATAAGGGCGAAAAGGTCTTGCAGTTCACCAATGGAATTATGAAAAATATTTCATATAACCTGCCCAATGTTTCGGTTAATACCCTTGCATACGCCGCCGATGCCAATATGCTTTTTGCAGGCATGGATATAGGCGTGTTCTGCCTCAATCCGGCAACCGATACCGTCTGGCAGATGATCAATTATAATATGCCATATTTATGTATCAACGAACTGGAATACGTTCATAATACCGGCTACCTTTTTGCGGGCACCTGGGGAAGGGGGGTGTGGAGGTATGATTTGCGCAATTGCAACATGAGCAAGCCAGTGATAAGCCAAACGGGCGAAATCGTGTGGAGCAACTGCAGCTGTGTACCGCCCGACAGTATGATAACGGTATATAATACCAATAAAATCGAAGGCTATAAATACAGATGGAATACAGGCGATACAACCGATACACTGCGTGTGCCTGTGGCAAAAGCAGCGGAGTATTTCCTCATCGCTCAATCTGACAATGGCTGCCATGCAATGTCGGACAAGCTGAAGGTCAGCTGTTGGGCAACGGATATAATTGATATACCTGAAAAACCAGCTAAACTCCTGTCCCGCAATCCTGCATGTGCCGGCAAAGGCGTTAAATACCGCTTCAACCATGCACCACGATATGATGACTTTGTTTGGTCTAATGGCTCAAAAGAACTTGAAGCCCAATACTACAATGATGGCGAAGCTGTATATGTATATGGCATTTATAAAGAAGGCTGCATCGATACTCTGCTGATTGACACTGTGCATATACTTCCGTCGCCGCAAGCACCAGTGATTGTCAAAAATGGCAAATATTTAGCTATAGAGGGCGATACTCCTGCTTACTTTGAATGGTACAAAGACAGCGTATATCTGGATTTTGGCGATATTGAAACACCTCATATACCCGTAATCGGCACAGGAAACTATTATGTGATGATTTGGGATACCAATTATTGCGGGGCGGTTTCAGAGCCTTATGTCATTTCGCTGCCTGTGCTGGAGGACGGCAAAGTGCAGGCAAAGGTAACGCCCAACCCGAATACAGGTGTCTTTGCCATTGAAATATATTCTCATGACAGCCTGCAAGCGGACTTTAAAATATGCAATGCCAATGGTGAAGTGGTTCTGTCGCTGCCCTCAGAGACAATATCCGGTTACTATTATAAAGAGGTCGATATATCGCATTTAGCCTCCGGCGCTTACGACCTGTATTTCGAGCCGTATACCATTCCTTTTACACTGTCAAAATAATTTTTTACAGAAATGTTTATGAAAAAAAAATTAATAAAAGTGCCAAGTTTACTTTATTGAATTATATGATAACTTTAAAAATTTTAAGACCAACAATATTCCCAGTGAATAAAGTGATTTCAGGGATTACAATGTCAAATTTCGATATGTTTGATAAAGGATTTTCCATTTCTCAAGCCAATATTTTTTCCAAAGAAGAAGTGAAATATAATCAAGAAATTCTTGCAAAAAATATCAATACGAATTTTGAGAATCTGAAATTTCAAAAACAGGTACATGGCTCTACAGTTCGAGAAATTGCTGCA
This sequence comes from Kapaibacterium sp. (SeqCode), assembly GCA_031550405.1. GTDB lineage: Bacteria > Bacteroidota > Ignavibacteria > Kapaibacteriales > UBA2268 > JAVBOP01. The sequence continues at coordinate 1,707 of JAVBOP010000130.1, read as the reverse complement.
AATTCATCAAATATTTTTGAAAGCGACGGCATGATTACAGATGAAGCCGGCTTGGTTTTGTGCGTAATTGTTGCAGATTGCGCCGCAGTTTTGTGCTATGACGGCAAGGAACATTGTGTTGGCGCTTTTCATGCCGGCTGGCGCGGTATTGCTGATGAAATTACAGTAAAAGGCATTGAAATGATGCACGAAAAATTTGGCACAAAAAGTGAAAATTTATTAATTTATATATCGCCTTGCGCAGGAAGCGATACTTATGAAATCGGCGAGGAGGTTGCGGAATTATTTCCAAACTCAGTCAAAAAAAAGGAAAATGGCAAATATTTGCTGGATATGCGTGGAGAAATATGCAAACAATTAAAAAAAATTCATATTCCTGATAGAAATATGGAATATTCAAGCATTTGCACTATATCCAATAAAAACTTCCATTCTTTTCGACGCGACAAAGATAAATCAGGCAGAATGGCAGCCTTTATTGGATTGTTATAGATGTTATTAGCTTGAAAATTATAAACTTACACTTTTATGCAAGTATTTATCATCTCTGCAATAATTTCTTTGCGGTGTTCTATAAATTTGCTATAATCGGTCGAATTCATTGAAAAAATGTGAACAAACAAAGGCTCTGCAATAAATTGAAAAATTGTTAGCGAAAGAATATTTGCAAAAACATCCTGCGAATTAACATTCGATTTCAAATGTCCCTTAACGATTTCATTCTTAATTTGCTTGTCAAAAATGGCGAAACTTTGTACCGATTTGAGATTATTATTAAAATTTATTAATCTTTCCGGATTAATAGAAATTTCATTAATAACGAATAATGGAAGCTGCGGATCAGCCATCAAAAAATCGGTGTAATTATCGATGAGTTTTTTGATTTTTTTGAAAATATTTATCGTGGTGTCGCCAAGAACATTCACCAGTTTTTCAAAAATATTATCCATCGCCTCAGAAAATAGAATTTCAAATAAATTTTCTTTAGAACGAAAATAATAATGCAGCAAAGCAGAATTTATGTTTGCACTTTTGGCGATTCGCTGCATCCTTGCGCCCGCAAATCCATGAGTAATAAACTCTTTTCTCGCCACGCTCCTAATTACTTCTTCTGTTTTCGAATAAATTTTTTTCAATGCAAGCTCCTTTAAAATAATAAAACAACAACATTTTCCAACTATAAAACAGAAGTATATATTGAAATAAAATTGTAGATTACAGATTTTAACCAGTTATTATGCAATTCTTTAAAATAAAATACGTATTTTTATTTATGAAAAATTTAGAAAAATATTTGATTACATTATACTTATTAAATTTTCATGCTCAAAAAACAAATCTTACATAAAATATCAAGTAATAAGAGACAATCCATAACAATAGTTGTAATCGCTTTATTAATATCGGTGTTGCTGTTTTCAGACTATGGAATAATCAGCCGAATTTCATTGGAAAATGAATTGCATAACAATGAAAATAAAATTGCGATTGAGAAGCAAACAGAGGATTCCTTAAAAAAAATTATTAACTCATTGCAAACAGATTCATTGGAAATTGAAAAAATTGCGCGCGAAAATTATGGTATGGTAAAACCCAACGAAGAAGTCTTTCACGTCAAAAAAGAAAAAAGAATTCTGAATAAAAATTAATAATATCAGTAAATGTTTATGTGCGATGTATGGCTATTGTCGTTGATATTTAGGTGCT
>JAVBOP010000177.1:0-22344 GCA_031550405.1 Kapaibacterium sp. (SeqCode) | reverse complement strand
CAATCAAAGGCGATGTGCTTTTGGGCGATATTGACAGTTCGGGCATTGTAATAAAGGAGGTTAAGTTCTCGAATAATATGAAGTTAGAGCAATTAGACACGATAAATGGCTATATCACGCTCGATATTTGCCGTGAAGGCGGCGAGAGATTGATAGATGTATTGCCATATTCGCCAAGCATAAGAGTTGTTAAAAACCCTGTAACTTCAGAATTAGAAGTAACTTGCAGAACCATAGAGCTTGGTAATTATGAATTAAATATTATTGATTTGCAAGGAAATATAAGCCCATTAAAAACCTTCAAAATGTCGAACAAAGCCGAGCATACGCATAATTTCAAATTCTCCACAGCTGACTTAGGCAACGGCAGTTATATCATCGAAATGCTCACCCCAAGCAACCAAAAATTTACAGATAAGTTTGTCGTGGCGAAGTAAGGGTGTGATGTATTTATGAAAAATTATTCATAAATACATCTGCATAAAAAAAGGGCGTATAATTATACACCCACTGCATTATGAATAAATGTTCACATTACTTCGTTTTTTCCACCCAAACTTGAGCTAAATTGACGATGGTTTCTACCGCTTTTTCCAAAGCATTTATTGAAACCCATTCTGTGCGGGAATGGAAATTTTGTCCACCGGTATAAATATTCGGTGTTGGCAAACCCATTTCTGTCAAACGCGAACCGTCTGTTCCGCCGCGTATCGGCTTCCAAAATGGCTCTACGCCAGATCTTTCGGCAGCTTCCCATAAATAATCCAAGCCGTGCGATTGCGAAGTCAAACTGTCGTGCATGTTGCGATATTGGAATTTAATTTCCAGCTCAATTTTTGCATTAGGATAAAGCGGCTGAACTTCTGCAATAATTCCCTCTAAAATCTGCTTTTGCGCTGTCAAACCTTCTGTTTTGAAATCACGCAACAACATTTTAATCTGCGAATGAACAACACTTCCGCTGACAGTGTGCGGATGAATAAACGGTTCATAGCCGTCAGTCGTTTCAGGCGACATATTCTTCGGCAAACGAGCAATAATTTCGCCCATAACGCGAACAGAATTAACCATAATATTTTTCGCCATTCCGGGATGAATATCGCGTCCAGTTATAGTAATTGTCGCGGCATCGGCACTGAAAGTTTCCTTATTGAGTTCGCCGGGCATATCGCCGTCAAGCGTATAGGCATAGTGGCAATTGAATTTCTTCAAATCAAAACATGCCGTTCCGCGACCAATTTCTTCGTCAGGAGTAAAACCGATTCTAATATCGCCATGCAAAATGTCAGGATTATTCAACAATGTTTCAGCAAATGTCATAATCGCCGCAACGCCGGATTTGTCGTCAGAGCCGAGCAAAGTTGTGCCGTCAGTCGTAACGATTGTATGACCAATGCAATTCTTCAAAGCTGGATTTTCCGACATTTTAATGACAACATTTTTATCAGCAGGCAAAACAATATCGCCGCCTTGATAGTTTTCAATAATTTGCGGCTTAACGTCTTTGCCGCTTACATCGGGCGATGTATCTAAATGTGCCAGAAAGCCAATATTTGGAACTTTGCCTTTTGCAGGATGAGCATCAGGCAAATTCGATGGAATTGTTGCAAACAAATAGCAATGTTCATCTAATTCAACATCTTTTATACCTAACTTAACTAGCTCTTCTTTCAATAAGTTAGCTAATTCAAACTGTTTTTTTGTACTTGGCGTTTCTTCGCAGCTATCATCAGATTGCGTGTCTATTTTCACATATCTTAATAGCCTTTCAATAACTTTTTCTGCCATAAATATCCTCTTAATTATGAATATATTTTAATAAAAATGCCTATTCTACTACCACATAGCAATATACAAAAAACAATTGATATGTGTATAGAAAAAAATTCCACTTATCACAATATAAATATTATCTAAATAAAATCATCTTTATTTATAAGAATCTGTGTAAAAACAATATCATCAGTTAAAGATTGCTATTCAACAATTTCAATGACATACAGTACAGCACATCCAATTTGTTCAAACGCATATTCCACGCTGAACGGAAAAATTAATTTGCTATTAATTTGTATTTGTATGTACTCATAAATCGGTGAGTTTGCCAATTATGTTGCGCAGGCACGATATAAATATTTTCTTACAGCAATTGTTAATTTTTTTGTGTCGGATATTCTAATTTTTTTGGAAAATATATCGTAATTAGATTTATGGATTTTTTTTAATAATTCAAAATATATCTGTTCCATAATTTCGGCGGATATTAATTTTTTCTTATCACATTTGGATAAAAAATTATTGGCAATTTCATAATATTTAATTGCTCTATTATATTGAAATTTCATCAAGTTAATGAAATTGTCATTATATACGGATTTTTTCAAATCCGATGTTTTATAATTAAATCGTTCAAAATCCTCATGCGGGATATAAATATAATTTCTCTCGCTGTCAAATCTCATATCTCGTATAATATTCGTGAGTTGCAGCGCATATCCTAAATTTATCGCATATTGCTTTGCGTTTTCACTTGTATCGCCAAAAATATGAAGGCAAATCAAACCAACAACACTTGCAACTCCATAACAATATTCTAACAGTTCATTTATTGTTTTATAGGTATGTTTTATTAAATCCTTGCCAATTCCTGTAATTAGCGAGATGAAATATTCCTGTGGAATTTGATAATTGTAAATAATCCGTGCAAACGGCGCTATCCGATCATCATTTTTGTGATTATAAATATCGGCGAGCACATTTTGCCACCAATCCAGACGATTTTGCTTTTCAAAAATAAGTTGAGGATTACTGTTATCGGCATTATCAATAATATTGTCAATATAATTGCAAAATGCGTAAATAGATGATATTGCAATACGTTGCTCTTTTTTTAAAGCATAGAATGCAAAACGAAAATTGGATTTTTCATAGTCGATATTTTGCTGATTTTCGTATTTGGAAAAGAATTTTTTATCTAATAAAGTTTGCTGCATTTGAGAGAAAAATGAATATTTTTTAACTATTCGGTGAAATTTGGTAGAATTTTCACATCACCTTTTCTGCGATCTTTTGCGGATCTGCTGCACCGTCATCATCGGCACTCCTTCCCTGCCAAAAAGCTCATATTCGTTGGGTCTATCGCCATGATAATCCGAGCCGCCCGTCTCCAAAAGCCAATATTGATTTGCTATCGAATGAAATTCCTGCCGCAATTTTTCGTTATGCGACGGATGATAAACCTCGATTCCATCAATGCCAGCCTCAATAAACTGGAACAATTTTTTCTGCGAAACAAAATATCCCGGATGCGCAATCACAGCAACACCGCCGGCATTGTTAATCAGCTTGATTGCCTTTTCCACCTGAAAAATGGATTTTACCTCAAAAGCGGGTCCGCCATTGCCAATATACAAATTGAACGCATCTTTTGTGGTTGAAACATATCCAGACTCCATAATCACCTGCGCAATATGCGGGCGGGTTATCGGAGCATCTCCAGCCTTAGTAACCACATCGTTGAAGTCTATATTTATGCCCAGTTTATTCAATCGTCTGGTCATAGTCTCAGCTCTTTCCAATCTCTTGATTTTAAAGATATTTACATGATCAAGCAGATCTCTGTTCTCAATGTCAATCGCATAACCAAGCACATGATATTCGTGCTGTGAATCGAAGCAGCTCAGCTCTATGCCAGTGATAAAATCAATGCCATACTTTTCAGCAAGCATACCAGCGCCAATATTACCATCAACAGTATCATGATCAGTAATGCTAAGTGCCTTTATATTATGCCGTTTAGCTTTTTGGAACAATTCATCAGGAGTCAATAATCCATCTGAATATATGGTGTGGGTATGTAAATCTGCTAGCATTGATTACTTTTTATATACATTCATTACAAAGATAACAAATAATTTCTAACTATTAAAACTATTCTTCTCTTCCGCAATTTTAAGTTTTTACGCACAAATGCGGGCGGAAAATCGTTCGGATGTGATAGCAAGTAGCTTTTTGATTATAATTGAGAGTGATGATGTAAATTTGCAGAAATCAGATTTTATGAAAAATAATTCATAAATGATTAGAAGCAAAAAAAAAGCTCACTGTTTATAGCGAGCTTTCAGAATAAAAACTATATCGTTCTAATCTTCTATTCTTTTGCCAAGTTGCTTGTTTAACATGTAAATAGCAGCTTTATCATCGCCTATCATTTTCAAAGCATCACATATCTCCAAAGTAGATTTTTCTTCCTCAATCTGCTCATCAATATACCACTGAATCAATGTCTGCGAAGCATAATCTTTTTCCTGATATATCAAATCGGCGATTTTATTTATAAACTTGGTTACTTTTTGTTCATGAGCATAGGCATCCTGAAAAGGCTCAAGGATGTTTTCCCACTTCAATTTTGGCTGTGCAATTGGTAGCAACGCCACTTCACCACCTCTTTCGTATATAAAATCATAAAATTTCATTGCATGCTCAACCTCTTCTTTTGACTGTTGCCGCATCCAATTCGCAAATCCAGCTAAACCCAAAGATTCATAATATGCAGACATCGAAAGGTATAAATATGCTGCGTAAAATTCTTCGTTTATTTGAGTGTTCATTGCACTCATAACTTTTTCGTTCATCATAATGATTTCCTTTTAATATAAAAAGTTGAATAATACGCATTATAGACGAAGCATAAACAAAGAATAGTGTTGCAAAAGCCGAATTTTTGTTATCTTTGCATCATTTGGAATATTTACACTCTGAAGTGAATTATGAAAAAATGCAATATAGTTTTTATGGGAACAGCGGAAATAGCTGTGCCAACATTGGTAACTATCAATAAATACTACAATATAAAAGCTGTTGTTACTGTTCCGGATAAACCGCAGGGACGGGGATTGAAAATGCAATACTCGCCAATAAAACATAAGGCAATTGAACTCGGGTTAAATGTATTGCAGCCTGAAAATCTCTCAGATGCTGCATTTGTGGCAGAGTTGCAGGCTATTTTGCCCGATATTATTATCGTTTTTGCATTCAGAATTCTTCCCGAAGCCGTATATAAGTCAGCCAAAATCGCCACTTTCAATATTCATACAAGCCTGTTGCCCAAATATCGCGGAGCTGCACCGATAAATTGGGCGGTTATCAATGGTGAAAAAATTTCTGGACTTACCACTTTCATCCTGCAAGAAAAAGTCGACACTGGCAATATTTTGCTACAAAAAATCGTAGAAATTAAAGAAAATTCTACAGCTGGCGACCTGCACGATACGTTTGCCCAGATTGCTCCGCAACTTACCGCAGATACATGTGATTTACTGCTAACTCATAAATATACACCACAGATACAAGATGAGGCAGCGGCGTCGCCCGCACCAAAAATATTCCGTCATAACGCAAAAATTGACTGGAATAAAGATGCTCAAACTGTGTCAAATTTCATAAATGGCTATTCACCTGTTCCAGCGGCATGGACTAATTGGAATGATATGCAAGTCAAAATTTTACGTGCGTTTCCGCGTTTTGATCTGTCTTTGGATTTGCAAACAGGCGAATTTATTATTGCCGAAAATACCTTCCTTGTCAAATGTCGTGCTGGTTTGGTGCAAGTTATAGAATTGCAGCTGCAAGGCAAAAAGCCACTTCCTATAGCAGACTTTCTACGCGGTTACCGCGGCGATTCTCACGGCACATTTTTATGAATTATTTTTAATATTGCACGCAGAGTTTAGACAGTTAATGTCAAAAATCATCGTAACGCAAAATCCGCGCTGCGTCCTCTTATATTCAGTTTTCATACAAAGATTATCTATGATAAAAATGCCTCTGCCGCTGGCTTTATTAATGTTTTGCGGGTGCAATGGGTCAGGAATTGTTTGCGGGTCGAATCCGTCGCCTTCATCAATAATATCAATATGCAGGTGATCACCAATAAGTTTTACATGTAATTCAACAAACTTGGCAGCATTCAATTTGTTGCCGTGCATCAAAGCATTATTGAAAGCTTCCGAAGCGCATATATATATATTATGGAATTGCATATCCGATATGTTCATTATTTTCTTTAAGTTATCAAATATAGGCTCTATTTTGTTTATCGAAGACCTTACGCTTGGAAACTTTTCATGTTTTTCAAAAAATAACATTATCAAAATTTGTATGTAGTTGATAAAAATAGATTTGGCTGGAATCCCGAATATTTTTCGTTTATATATTTGTACTCCATCCAGCCTGAACAATTAAGAATAATTTTATTGAGTTTGTATTGGGCTGATATGGCTGGCGAATAAGTTGTTGTTTTTTGGTTATTTAAGGTAGAATTTGTTAAAGAAATCTGACCATAATTTAACCAAAACAACTTGCATCCAACACCTAATTTCAAGTCTTTATCTGGCATATAATTGAACATTGGCGACGAAGAAATTTCCAAATTCCCTTGCTGCGGAATTTCAGAAAAAGATGCCCAATATAATTTACCCTGTTCATAATATCTAATAGACGTGCGATTTGTTACAAAAAAAAGTGAATTGATGTCAATTTTCAGGCTGTCTTTATAGGAAATTTGCCGAAAACTGTAACTTTTTATACTTTTTCCAACCGTTTCGAAATCATAAACCGTATAATTTGCCAATACTTCAAAAACAGGCGAATAGTTCATAAAATCAGTAGAATATGTTATGCCCGATTGCAGGCTCAAAACTCTATTCCAATTATTTTGCGAACTTCTCTCTTTTTTGATAAAGACCATGTGATTTTGCGAGTAATTTATCTGTAAGTACATTGATAATATATCAGATAACGTATGATGATATTTTATATAACCTAACAAAGATACCTCATCACGATCATCATTATTTTGGTTGCTCGGAGTATTATATTCCAATTTTGAAAAAGAAATATCAGTTTGGATTGTATTTTTTTTAGAAATTAACCACTGATTTTTGTAGAATAATCTAATGTTTGTAGAAAGGTTATCCTTTTGCAATTCAAAATTTTGTAAACTGGAAAAAGCAATATCTGAAATTTCATATTTTTCATTGATATAGTTAGACTCATCTCTATATGCAATCAAAATTCCGCCATTTTGCATTAAATTTTCACTCAAATAATCAAAATTTATTTTTAGATTAAGGTTTAATTCATTATAAATTCTATTTACAAAAGAATTATTATTATCCGGAATTGAGTGGTTAAAATTTTTGAGAATATTGATATTTTCTAATGCGCCTTCTATATTTATGAATAAAAATTCATAAATCTCTAGTTTAGTTTTGATATTTCCTTCAATTCTATTTTCGTTATGCGTTTCTATCGGATTTTTCTCATCAATCAAAATATTTTGCAAAAAATCTCTGCCTTGCAATTTATAGCGCAAATTCAGGAATAATAGATTTTTTTCATCAAAATCTTTAAAAAATTGCGCATCAATATCCAAATCCTTAGACTGACGATTGTCATTTAAAAACAGAAATTCAGCGTCTAATTTTGAATTTAATTTATACGAATTAAAATCATATTCATTCAAAAATCCATTGCTTTTAAATATGAAGCCATTTGCTAATTGCCCGACCTGTCTGTTATTCTCTATGCCTGCTATAAATCGCAACTTAGCTAAATCGTTTTTCTGCCAAAAAAGTCCTGCAAGAGCAGATTTTCGTATCAAATTGTCCGTTTCTGCAATTCTTTGATCTGTTAGAAGTATGAGATTTGCCTCCGCATCAACAAATAAATTCTTATAAATTGAGTAATTATAATTAAAAGTAAAATTTTCTGCATCGCGAAATGAATTGTCGATATTATCAACGGCAACGCCTTGATAAATATTTTTTAAATTAAAATCGCCAGCTTGAGTAGAGAAATTTATGTCGGCATTGCCAATAAAATTCCAAATATTATTAGCTTTATTGAATCCAACCTCAATAGTATTTGCCGATAACATTGTATGAAAATTGAAAATCAATATTATAAATCTAATAATTTTTTTGCACACTGTCGCTTTTCTTTTTTACAAATTTATATCATTAATTTTAATTCAGTATCAATTTTTTGAAATAAAATTATTTTAACGTAAAGAACCGTAATTAGAAGCATATAACGAAGTTATTCGGTATGAAAAATAGCCATATTATTTATCAATAATTACCGTTACGGGACCATAATTTGTCAATTCTATATCCATCATTGCACCAAAAACACCATCACCAATTATTATTTTTTTTTCATAATTATTGCGCATGTACTTTACAAAATTTTCAAAATAAGGTTTTGCAAAGTCGGGATGCGCAGCTTCAATAAAACTTGGTCGGAACCCTTTTTGAGCGTTGCCGAGCAAAGTGAAATTGGAAACGAGCAAAATTCCGCCAGAAATATCCAAAACAGATTTATTCATTTTGTCATTTTCATCTGGAAAAATTCTCAAATTTGCCAATTTATTTGCCATCCATTTCGTTGTGTCGGCGCTATCACTTGCAGATATGCCAACTAATGCCAAAATTCCGACTCCAATTTGACTTCTTATTTTGCTGTCAATAATAATTTTTGCTTCCGAAACGCGCTGTACAACTACTCGCATATTATTTTTTTTCCGCCTCTATTTCAATGACAACTGGAATTTTTTTAGGTTTGGTCATTCCCAATTTTTCTTCAGCAATTTTTGTAATTCGTTCCACCGACTTCAGCTGCACAATTCGCGCTTTCAAAATTTCCTGATTATTTTTTATCTGTAATATTTCAGTTTTATGTTCTTGATTTTTTTTCAGTAATTCGTTTATTTTTATAGTATTATCAACATATAACAGCGTCAAAACCGCACTAAAAACGACAAGAATAAAGACTTTTATTCTATTAATTTTTATCCATTCTATAATTTTATTCATCATATTTTTTCAAATATTATTTTGTAAGTTCGCAAAAAAGCATTAAATTTGTGTCTGTTGAATGTGAAATTCTGCTGGAAGATTCGCATAATGGTATTGCAGCGGTCTTGAAAACCGCCGGGTTCACGCCTGTGGGGGTTCGAGTCCCTCATCTTCCGCCAAGTTATTTATTTAATTTATTATTTATAAGCTCATTTTTATGAGCTTTTTTTTTATGGAATAAGGTATTGTAAACAATATTTTTTTTTTTTTTGCAATTTTATTTTGTTTTCTGTGAAAATTTTGTAACATAATATAAATTATTAATTAATTTCGTGTCGAAAACAGCTTGCTTGCTATAATTAAATTCAAATGTTACCCGATAATCCGTTTCCAGTGTATCAACGATACATTGCGTTATTTCCGAATTGGCGATAAACCGCTTTAATCGCGAGAGTTCGCTTGATTTTGAATACTTTTCGGACGCGGAATAAAGTGTTCCGTCTTCTTTCGCCATTAATTCCGCAGCCGCAAAAACATTGTTGTCGTTCAATTCATTAATCAAAATTGTAGCAACTCCGACAGGTGTTGTTTGAGTTTGCTCTATAGATTTTTCTATTTCAATTTTCTTCCCTTTTATTGTAAAAACCTCGCAACCATTTGCTCCTAAAAGAGATAATAAAAGTATATATAATAAATTATTTTTCATTTTCATTCAAAAAATTGATAATTAAATAAACAACTTCTTCTAATATTGGATTTGTTGCTTCGAATGGATGTTTGATGCCGAATGTGTGACTACCTCCTTTAATGGGTTTTATTTTGGTTAAGTTTTTATTTTTAGAAGCATTATATAAAACAGTCGCTGCTTGGGGAGGAACTGTTGCATCAGCATCGCCATGTAAAATCAAATAAGGAATTTGCAATCGTGAAACAGCAGAAGTTACTGATTTTTCAGAGATATATGTCAATCTATCAAGCAAAAAATCGACATTCAAAACAAAAGTTTGCCGGGTCGTTGAATCAACAAACTGTTTTATGCCATTTTTAATCCAATCTTCTTTTTGCCGCTCTGTATAAATATCAAAATCAAAAATTGAATTAACAGTAATTAATTTTTTTACGGCAGGATTCTCGTCCGCAACCATAATAGCAATTGCTCCTCCAAGCGAATGCCCAATTAGATAAATCTCGTTATTCCAATTAATTACATGTTTTTTTGACAATATTGTTTCCGGCTCAGAATGCAATTTTTCCAAAAACATTTTTGCTTCAACTATTTCTTGAGTTACGGTATTGCGAGCAAATTTTTCCATATCAAAAATTGAATTATCCCTGTCAAGCACTGCATTCAAAGAAAAATCAATTGCAGCCACTGTAAAACCGTTTTTTGATATTTTTTCAGCCCAATATGGAAAAAATCCCCAGTCTTTAAATGCGCGAAAACCATGCAGCAGCAAAACTAAAGGCTTGGGAGCATCGCTTTCGGACAAATAAATATCACAATTTGTAATTTCGCCAATATTGTTTTTAAAGGAATAGTCATATTTCATAGCATACAAAAATATGAATTTTTTTAAGAATTGACCGAGATTTTTGTGGAAAAAAGGTTACGTTTTAATTATGTCTGAACCAGTAGCTTTATAGTTGTGCATAAAGTTTAAAAAATATTTAAGAAAATATAGGAAAAGCTATATGTTTTTATTGATAAAAATAATTAGTAAAGTTTTATGTATTTTTGAAACCTTGTAAAGTATTATAAAGCTGATAACGATATGAAAAGAGCAGAAATACTGGTTGTTGGGACTGGGCTTGCTGGAGCTATCGCCGCAATAACTGCCGCAGATAACGGCAAGAAGGTGGTTATATTGACTAAAACAGAGGATATATTTAGCGGCAATACCGCCAATGCACAGGGCGGCATAATATATCGCGGTGATGAAAACGACTCGCCCCAACAGCTGAAGCAGGACATTATGATTGCCGGCGACGGGCATTGCTGGGAGCCTGCAGTCGATCAGTTGATTGATTACGGTCCGAAACTTATTGATGACATGCTTATCGGGCGGTGTCAGGTGCATTTCGACAGACATACCGGCAACACGCTCGACTTGACCTCTGAGGGAGCGCATTCGCAGCGCCGTATCATACACAGCAAGGATAAAACGGGCAAGACGATACAGAAGGCGGTACTCAGGATAATACTTGAGCATCCCAATATAGAAATATTTTCCAACCAGATAGTATTCGACCTGCTTACGCTATCGCACCATTCTAAAAATTCACTGGATATATATAAGCATCCTGCCTGCTTTGGGGCGCTGGTTTTCGATATGAATACCTCGCAGACGTATCCCATACTGGCTAACCGCACGATACTTGCCACAGGCGGGCTTGGTCAGATATTTCTGCATACAACCAATCCGGAAGAGGCAACGGGCGATGGCATTGCATTGGCATGGCGTGCGGGTGCAAGATGCTTTAATTTGGAGTACATACAGTTTCATCCGACATCTCTGTTCTATGAAAAGGAGCGCTTTCTCATATCGGAGGCAGTGCGCGGCGAAGGTGGTATACTTGTGGACAGATACGGCAAGGAGTTTATGCAGAAATACCATACTTTGGGCAGCCTTGCACCCCGCGACATTGTGGCTCGCGGCATATACCAAACCATGCTCGAAACCAATTCGCCGTGCGTATATTTAGACATATCGAACAGAAGCGAGAGCTGGCTGCGGGACAGATTCCCAACCATATACAACCATTGCTTGAATGTTGGCATTGATATGGCATCGGAGCCTGTACCTGTTGTGCCGGCAGCGCATTATTCATGCGGAGGCGTCGGAGTCAGCCTGCGCGGCAGAACCTCTATCCAGAGGCTGTATGCTGTTGGTGAAATCGCCTGCACCGGTTTGCATGGCGCTAACAGGCTTGCCTCGTCCTCCCTGCTTGAGGCGCTTGTTTGGGGATATAAAGCGGGCAATGATGTTGTAAATCCACAGGATAACGAGGATTATTTCCCTGACATATATGACTGGGTCGATGAAAATGAGGATATAGATCCTGCTTTGATATTGCAGGACTGGACATCCATTAAAAATACCATGTGGAATTATGTAGGATTAATCAGGACAAAACAGCGCTTGCGCCGCGCTCAAAGTATGCTGCGGAACCTGCAGATAGAGATAGAGGGGTTCTATCGTAAAGCAAGGATGTCGCGTAATATCATAGAGTTGCGCAATGGCATACAGGCGGCAATCGCTGTAACCAATGCCACTTTAGAGGCGCCGCAAAACAGAGGCACCCACTTCATGTCGGATTGAGAGGAAGAGGCGGGCAAAAGTGCCATGACAAAGTATATCCAAACACCGGTATGCTTCTTCTTTTTTTTTTGTATATTTGCACACTTGTTTTAATTAAAGGCAGTGAAATGATATTTATGAAAAAATATTCATAAATATGGGAAAATATGGTATTATGAAACAAACAATATCTTTTGTGCTTATATTTGCACTGCACCTGTATCTTGCTAATTGCAAGGATATTACAGCTGCATATAAAATAAATAATTTTTGGGTTGCTGTTGACAGCGCTGGCAATACACTGTATGAAAGCCGCAAAATTCTAGATGTGGAAAAATATTCGGAAGGTCTGCTCGGTGCATATATTTTCGATAATAGCAAACCGGCGTCGGTATATTTTGACGCTGCAGGTAAAATTGCCGTTAAGTCGCCAAGCGCTATCCCTTATGAATTTCGAAACGGGCGGGCTTTGGTTATAGAGCTCCTTGATCCGCGCGGCAAAGAATCTAAATTTGGATTTATCAATAAAAAGGGCAAGGTCGTTATCCCTATTGAATATCTTGATGTTGTGCCGTTTTATGATAATTTGGCTTATGTGATGAATTTTGATCGGCGCGGAATTATTGACACCAATGGGAATTTTGTGATACCAATGGATTCGGGGTTTGTTGCGTATCACGGCTATGCCAATGACCTCATCGTTGTGTCGAGCATAGAGGCATATAAAATGGGGCTGATGAATAAGTCTGGCGAAATGGTTACAGACTATATTTTTGACGAACTTGGGCGATTTTCGGAAGGGCTTTGCAAGGCTTATAAAGATTATTTTGGATATATAAATTCCAAAGGCATCTACGTGATAGAGCCGAAATTTGACGAGGCAAAGGAATTCAGGGAAAGCCGTGCGTTTGTTGCAGAATACAACAGGGATACGGACAAATACAAGTGGGCGATAATTGATACGGATGGTGTATTTATTTCCACTTTCATGTTCGACGAACCTAAGTATTTTTCGGAGGGTTTGGCTGCTGTCAAGCAGGAAAATATTTGGAAATATGTTGATAACAGCGGTAAAATCGTGATTGATGATAATTTTACATTTGCAGGAACATTTAAGAATGGGCTTGCATTTGTTATAAGTTTGGATGGCAGAAAATATTTCATCAATAAAAATGGCGAGCGTGTTTTTGAGTTGCCTCAAAATGCCGACATCGTGTTGGATTGCCGCACAAATGAACGGTTCGAGAAGAAGTAGAAATATGAAAAAAATATCGATTGGAGCTGCCATTATAGCAAAAAATGAAGAAAAAAATATACAAAACTGTATAAATTCAGTTACGCCGTTTTGTCAGCAAATCGTTGTCGTTGATACTGGTTCTGAGGACGGGACGCCGATAATTGCAAGCCAAACTGGAGCGGAGGTCTATTTCTACAGCTGGAATGATTCTTTTAGTGCCGCCAGAAACTTTGCTGTCGAACATATTAGAACTGATTGGGTCATTTCAATTGATACTGACGAAGTGCTTGATTATAATAGTTTTAGTGAATTTATTAAAAATAATTCATTATTCTTTAAAAAAAATAATTATGGTGGAATTTCCGTTATATTAAACAATTATTTAGATAAATCCCTGCAAACATCTTCCAGACATCAATTCACTCGCATTTTTCGCCGCAATAAAAATATTCGCTTTGAAAGAAAAATTCATGAACAAGTTGCGGATTCCATTTTAAATGCCGGTTTTTCAATTTTCGATTCCGAAATTATCATCAATCATTTTGGCTATATTGAAAAAAATATGGAAAAAATCGAGCGAAATCGGCAGCTTTTGCAGGCGAATATTGGTGTGGGCGAGAACGATTTTGACCGTTATCACCTTGCGAACACAGAATTTGCAGCGGGAAATATTGACATTGCATTAAATATTTTTAATAATTTAAAAGCATCGAATTTTCTATCGGAAGAGCAAAAAAATATTTGTAAAATTAGAATTGGTCAAATTTATTTGCAAAAACAAGAGTATGATAAAATTATAAATGAATTAAATTTTAAGATAAACGATATTGATTTAGAAGGTTTGCGCCAAAGTATTGTCGCTGTAACTTATTTAATATTAAAGGACTATGTGAATGCAAAATTATATTATCAAAAACATGAATTAAATAATTCATCGCTTGTTGATAAGAGCATTATCAGTAAAGCCGTACAAGTTATGGATATATTATGAAAAAAAATTCATAATATATCATTTATTCCTTTTTTTACTGCTTTTCTTCTTTGTTTTTTTCACTTGTTTGTTATCAGTAGCTGGTTGCTTCACATCTTCTTTCAAAAGCGACACCCCATTTTCCTGCATTCCCACCCACGCCGTGCCGTCAGCCGCAATTGCGATGCTGTTTATGATAAAATTAGCTGTCTCCTGATACTTAATCCACTTTTTGCCGTCGAACCTGTTCACGCCATTATTTGTAGCAACCCATACATTGTTTTGCGCATCGATAGTTATACCATTGACATGATTATTCGATAACCCGTTGGTAATATTATATGTTACCCAGTTTGTGCCATTATACATTTTCATTCCATCGTTATAAGTGCCAGCCCAGATATTGCCTTTATTATCAATAGTTATACAATATATGGAGCCTGCATTTTGGCTATATTTTGCCCATTTTTTGCCGTCAAATTTAAAAATATAACCGTTGGCTATCCAGATGCTGCCCTGCATATCGGCGAAAATGGAAGTAATTGTATCACTTGAGAAGCCGCTGTTTGCTGAATTATATGTCGTCCAGTTCGTGCCGTCAAACATACTGACCCCGCTGTTAGTTGCAATCCATGCATTACCGCGCAAATCAAATGTTAAGTCATTTATATTATTGCCAATTAGACCACTGTTTGACTTGGTATATCCTTTCCAGTTATTTTTACTGAATACCGATATTCCCCGTCCGCCCGCATACATTTCATCGCCATAGCTGCCAAACCATATATCGTCCTGCCTGCCGACAGCAATAGATTTGATATAAAAATTGCTGTCAGGCAAGCCGCTGTTTTTTTTGGTATACTTCATCCAACTTGTGCCATCAAAAGTACTTATGCCATTACTTGTGGCTATCCATACCTTGCCCTGCCTGTCTATGGCGATATCATAAACCGTATTTCCTGCCAAGCCGCTATTTTCCTTGCTGTAATACACATTAGCATTAAGTATGTTCCCGCACAGCATACAGATTGGTATCAGTAATATTTTAATTGCTTTCATATTATTTTAAATTAATTTTATATGGCGCAAAACCAAACATAGGATGACGTAATACGCTACATTCGTATTGTGAGACGGCATGGATATAAGAAAAACAATAAGCATCTTTTTATTGAATAGAGCCATACGCATACAAATATAAATCGGACTTAATAGCCCAAAAACCGCATTATTTTGAATTTATCTGATGAAAATTATATAGCAGAACAAATAATGAATATTTTTTAATTTTTAACGTTAATTTGTTTTATAAATAAAGTTACGCCAGTAGATTTTGGAAATAAAACTTGATACAATGCTGCTTTTTTCCAAATTCAAATAAAATTTCATACCATAATACTTCTTAAATTATAATTTTTTTTCAAATGTTTTTGTACATTACATTTAACTTTATTGATTAACTATTCAGGTATCGCTATGCGCTTAAAAAATTATCTTCTCGCTTTGCTGCTATTATTGGCTTATGTAGATGTAGCACAAGCTCAACAACTGACTTATGAATATTCACCAACAGGCAACCGCAGACAGTGTTATGTCGGATTTGCCAAAATTGTATCTCCGGATCTTCCTGAAAAGCAGGAGCAATATACAGAAACGATGGATAGCATACAATTTACTGTTTATCCCAATCCAACGAAAGGATTGTTGAAAGTCGGTATTGATACGGATATGAAGGTATCCAGTTTGGAAATAGAACTGTATGATGTCAATGGCAAAAAAGTTATTGAAAAATCTGCCGTATCGCAAGAAATAGAACTGGATATAACAGAAGTATCAGCAGGCAGTTATTTTATGAAAGTTTTTGTTAATGATCAATCTTATTATTGGAATGTATTAAAGGAGTAGTACGATGAGAAAATTTATTGTAATTATCAGTTTATTTTTAGATGCCGCTATATTGTTCAGCAATCCGGTATCAGTAGGAACATTGCAAGGCAATTTAGAGGTGGATATGAGCGGTGCTGCTACATATAGCATTCCAATTTATGCGCCACCCGGTACAAATGGAATGCAGCCGAATATAAGTTTGGTATACAGCAGTTTGGCGGGCTCAGGCATAATGGGTGCTGGCTGGAATATAGGCGGATTATCTGCTATAAGCAGGGTTCCGCAAAACCGGTATTTTGATAATAATATTCAAGGTCTGCAATATAACAACACCGACCGTTTCATGCTTGATGGACAGCGGATAATGCCATTGGATGGCTATGCTAACAACGGATTGGATGGAAAAGCATATAGGCAGGAGAATGATAATTTTTCGAGGATATATTCATATTCCAACAGTACAGGGTATCCTAACTATTTTATGGTGTATGGTAAGGATGGCAGTGTCATTGAGTATAAGGAAATGGTTATTGATCCTCGCACAGGAGTTCCTATCAGTTGGCTGATAACCAAGATTATAGATGCTAATGACAATTATATGATATTTGAATATAATGACCATTATGGTTCATCAATAGTAGTAAACCAATCTGATTTTTACGGCTTACCATACTATCACCAAGGTGATGTTTCCATTCGCAGTATTAAATACACAGGCAATGCCTCCGTTAATCCACAGCTACTGCCTTATAATGAAATATGGTTTCATTATGACAACAATAATAACTATGAGCGCTGGTATGGAAATAACAAAAGGTTATTTTCAAGCAAATACAGGCTATCCAGAATAGAAAGTAAAGCCGACGGTCAGCTTGTCCGTAAATATGAGTTTGAATATGATGACAATTCTTCGACAACACAATATTATTTAAAAAGTATAAAAGAAAGCAATTCTGATGAAGAATATTACAATAGTACTACATTCATCTGGGATAAATCATTAGCACATACCAACAATGGAGTGCAATATAATAGCAGTGATTATTATCCTGTTCCTTTACATCGTGAGGATAATTTTGGCAGATATGAAACTAACCAAAATATTGATGAAAATATGGAAAGATTAGTAGGCGATTTGAATGGTGATGGTCTTTCGGATGTTCTTGCATTTAAAGGCATAAATAATAGCCTTTTTTTAGCAAAAATTGGAATTAATAATGGCAATGAAGGCTTTGAAATTCGAGATTTTACAAATAATCCTATCCCTGATTGTAGCGGTGTTATTTTATTAGATGAAAATGGTGATGGAAAAGATGAACTTATTGTTGTATATGAAGACAATAATAGGTATCATATTGCCTTCTATGAATTTAGAAGCAACTTTACTTGGAAATGGTATAAAACATATAAAATGGATGTTAGTAATGCTATAGTTAAGTTTGGAAATTATCATAATGACCGCCTTCCCGCTTATAATAATGGAGCAGCCTATACTTCATTAATCCAATTTGCAGATATAGATGGTGATGGTAGACCAGATTTAATATATTTCGACCAAGGGGTATCTGCTTTTTATGCTGTTTTGAATAAATCCTCGTATTATGAGAGAACTACTATTCTTTCTCACAATAATAATTCAATTTATAACGAATTTTACAATCCTACATACAGCGCAAGGACAAACAGACGACTTCTAATATCCGATGTAAATGGCGATGGATTATCTGATGCGGTTATATTTGTAAACGGTAATGTTGAGGTCTATTTTTCTAATGGCAATGGGTCATTTTCTAGCTTAGGTATACCTGCTTTAACAGGCCAGTTTACAAGTAATCAGGATTGGAATGAAAACCATGAGATACAGATGTTGGATTTGAATGGCGACGGACTTTCTGATATAATAGGCATTAAAGATGGCATAATATCTATTGGATTGTCCTTAGGAGACAGATTTATATTTAATCATAACAATGGCTCTATTGGACGACCCAATGACGACAAGGCTATTTTAAAATATCCTCTGCAACTCCGTGATGTAAATAATGACGGATTGCCGGATATGGTATTCTTTTCAGACAACGGAGTGGAGATTTTACTCAATTCCAATACAGGTACTAATGGCAATACTGTTTTTCCGAAATTCGTCTCAGCAGGCATTGCATTTACTGGTTTTCATCCTACTGACTATTGGGACGAAAAGCTAAAACGGACAGCAGGCGATTTTAATGGCGACGGAGTAGTTGACATTTTCGCTTTTGCATACGACCATTCGGCTATTCTCAAAGGCAAGCCAAGCTACCCAGCTCGTATAACAGAAATAACAGATGGATTGGGCAATACAGCAAAAATAAATTATCAATACAGGCGAAATGACTTTACTGTTTCATATAGTTTTCTGCCAGTAGGACCAAGTATCCTTGTGGATAGTGTGATAAAGAATGCTAATGGCATCGGAGAAATATTTCACACCAAATACTCTTTTTATAACCCTGTATTTGAAAGAACAGGAAAAGGATTTATGGGGTTTAGAAACGTTGAAATTTTAGATAGCATAAACAATGCCAAGACAGTTACTGAATCAAAATTGGTTGAAGCTAACCATTCGAATGGTGGTATTATACATACCGGACATTTTTCGTCCCTAAACGGGCAGACACAAACTCCGGTCATGCTTCCAATCTCAACCCAAAAATGGATAGGCGGTAATCTTGTTTCTGCGGTAGAAAACGTTTCGTACTTATACTATGCTTTTGTCGATCATTATGGTGCTATAGACGACAGTTATGTGATACTGCCGAGAGAAATAAAAGAGTATAATTATATTGATAACACACTTAAGACAATATTTAACACTTATGAAGCTCAATATCCGGCAAATAGTTATCCACCTGCTAATAACTGCCTGCCTCGTTCAACTGATAATATTGATCTTAAAATTCAGACAATTCATTATCATGATGGTGTGAATCAATCTTCTCAAATGTTTACAGAATCCAGAAGAATGGCATACACCAACATTGGAACCAGAAATTTCAAATTGGCTTATGATACAATAGAAAAAAAACTATTCTTCAATCCAAATGACCCAAATCCTTTTCCACATAGGACTTGCACTACCTATGAATATAATGGGGCAAATCTGAGTAAAGCTACTGTAACGGTTGCTTTCTATCCATTTAAAAATCCACTTACAAGAGCGACCCAGTATGCTTATGACGGTTTCGGCAATCTAACATCCAAAAATGAAGATGGACGAGTATCAAGCTATGAATATGATTCCAAAGGGCAATTTTTAACTAAGGAAACAGATTATGCAATCCCAAACCAGCCAGTAACTTATGCTTACGAAAATAAATATGGCAATTTGATTTCAAAAACAGTCGGCAGCTCAGTAACGAATCATGCTTATGATGCATGGGGAAGGCTGCTATCTACAGCATATCCAGACGGAAGCGCTTTATATTACGGTAAATTAAAATGGGGTGATGCGCCATGTTCATACTATGAAGAGGTAAGAAAAAACAACAGTACCGGCACATTACTTAATACAAAGCATTACAATAGCATGGGCAATGAAATAAAAAGTATTGCTTATTCGGGTTTTGAGGGTGCCAATAATGTTGCGACGACAACAGAGTATAATAACAAAGGATTAGTTTCCAAAAAAACAGGTCCGAATGGGAGCTACTGGACGGAATATGCTTATGATGCGTATAACCGCTTAACAAGCGAAATAACAGAGCCTGAACAGAAACACGTCGAATACGAGTATAATGGCAGAACAACAATGAAACGGGACGTTTTAGCCGGTGTAGAATATATCAGCACCAAAGATGTTATAGGCAGAACGGTTAAAGTAACCGACCCTGGTGGAGATATAAATTATACTTATAATTCATTAAGTTTGCCGGTAACAGTAACAAGTATTGATAATATGACTACTACCTTGCAATATGATGCTTTTGGAAACAGGTTTTTAATCACAGAGCCTAATTCAGGAACAACTAAATTTGAATACAACAACTTTGGTCAGCTAATTTCGCAAACCGATGCGGAAGCTACGTCTTACGGGTATATATACAATCCGACAACGGGCAGATTAATGAATGAGCGTATTCTCAGCCCCAATGGGGTCAATATGAATGTCATTTATGCCTATAACCCTGCAGGGCTCTTGCAAAATGTCCATTCGGACTGTACATTAAATCCGGCAGTGGCAATACATGATGAAAATTATCAGTATGACAGTAAAAACAGATTAACAAGAAAGCAGTCCATGCTTGCTGCGCATGGGGCAGGCATACCAAATATAACTGTCGCTGGCAATTTCATTACTTCATTCGAATATAATACTCCGCAAAGCAGTTCGGTAAGCAAAATAATTTACCCTACAGGCTTGGAAGTTACTTATCATTATGATGTCTATGGTGAATTGCGCAGCTTGTTTGGACATATTCCGGATTTGGCTTACAGTCCGATAAATACAAGAAATATGTGCTCCATAAGCAGGAATCCGGTTAGAACCAATGGCGGGCTACTTTACCCAGAGGTGCCTTTTATACATTATAAACCTAACACGAAAAATCATTTTAACCAGATAACAGGGTACGTATGCGGGAACGATTTGGAGACATCATACAGTTTTGGCGCTTTTGGAGAGTTGGAATCCATATATACTCGGAGCACGAGCAATGGTCCTGTTATTCAGACTTTAGCTTATGAATATAACAACCGTGGATTGCTTACAAAGAAAAATTGCGGAGTAACAGGGCAAAGGGAGGAATATACGTATGACGGCTTGGACAGATTGGTACGTGTTAATAGAGATACTTCCTCGCCACTTATAATGAATTACGACCAGAAAGGCAATATCATGCAAAAATCAGATTTTGGGGATTATATATACACCGACAATGACAAGCCCAATGCCATGAAAACGGTGCAGGCAATAGGAGGCTTTAACCAGTCGGCAAATACAATTGTGAGCTATCTTTTTGGCAATAAGCCATCGCGCTTTGCATACAGGCACAGCATTAGCTTGGGCAATTTAAGCAATACCGCCCTGTATTACGGCTTCGACAAGCAGCGCATAATCAGCGTTGACGTGCAGAGCGGCATCAGCAAAATAAGCAACGATATAACCGTTCGCAAGTTTGTTGATAAGTACTACGAAGAAGAGTGGTATTTCGTAGAAACATGCTCCTGGGCAACGACTCCTGCGGAGAGCAGCCCGTATAGCTTGAAGATTGGCAATGATGAGTTCTACGGCTATAGGGCGGCAATTCGCTTATGAGCTATAATCCGCCAACTCCGCCTCCTGTGCTTCCTCCGCCTCCTGCCGACATCACCTACATGCGTGTAGGCGATTACTTCGTGCAGTATCCGCTGCCGGAGGTGGCAATATCTTACATCAACTCAAACCAGACGCTTAAGAGCATCCGCAAGCTGCACTATATCTATGCGGATAACGACAAATTGATTGGTATTTACGTGCTTAACGAGAAGCCCTGCCCGAATACTGGCGCTGGCGCTGCCGGCGTCAACAACTGCTTCAACTATTTTGGTCACATGTATGACGGCGAAGTGCGGGATACGATGTATTATGTTCATCAGGACAGGCTCGGCAATTATGATGTTTTGACTGATGGGCAAGGCACAATATTCGAGCGCTTGGCTTATGATGTCTGGGGCAATAGAGTAGAGCCGTATAATTGGAATCAACCTCAAGGTCTTGACTTGGGTGATAAATCGCACGTCTTTCGTAGAGGTTTCACCGGACACGAGCATCTTGGCAGCTTTGGCATCATCAATATGAATGGTCGCATCTATGACCCGAACACAGCGAGCTTTTTCTCGCCAGACCCGTTTGTTGTTTCTGCTACATCAACGCAGGCATTCAACAGGTATTCATATTGCCTGAATAACCCACTTATGTATACCGATCCGAGCGGTGAGTTTATATTTACGGCATTTTTCCCCGGTGTTGGCACAATCATAGATGCTGCTTGCTGGGGCGCAGTCATTGGCGGTGCGGGCTATACGGCAAGCGTTGCTTTCAGCAATGGCGGCTTTAACAACTGGAATACTGGCGAT
>JAVBOP010000057.1:0-7570 GCA_031550405.1 Kapaibacterium sp. (SeqCode) | reverse complement strand
AATATACATGATATTAATATTCTGCATGCTATCTAACTTGTCTAAAAACAAGAGCTTATGCCGTATCTTTGACGCTATGTTTTTGTATAGAATATTCACGATAACCTCTACATAAATTTCATTCCGCAAAATTATAAAATATTTCTCATACCTCCTACAATTATTATTATTTTTTTTAATTTATTTGGAAAGCACATCGCAAGGAAGGAATAAAGTATTTATGAATATTTTTTCATGAAACAGAAAAGACTAAAATTAATAATATAATATTATATATATATACTTATTTCTGTTTTTAAGGCTGTTAGTTTGTTGATAAAATGCTGTTGCATTGTATTTAACTTCATAAAAACATATTGGTTAAGATTTTATATATTATGTCAGAATATTGTAATATTACTGTTCATAAAAATGTAATATATTGTTTATAAAGTTTTGATGTGAGGTGTTTTCCACAAAATTTCAAATGAATAACAATTTGTCTTATGGTTATTCACACGAAAAATGCTAATTTTGAGGTTTTGTGTTAGTAAAAAGTTCAAAGTAAATGTTTGCAATTGACAAAAACCTGAAAATCGCATTGGCAGCCGACCATGCTGGATTTGAATTGAAAGAATATATACGAAAAACATTGGAAATTTACTTTACGCTTGAGGATTTTGGATGCTTTTCCAACAGCTCAGTGGATTATCCTGATTTTGCTGTTCCTGCGGCGCAGGCGGTGTCGCGATGCAAAGCCGACAAAGGTATATTGGTTTGCGGATCTGGCACCGGCATGAGTATCGCCGCCAACAAAGTGCCGCATATCCGTGCTGCCAATTGCCAAAGCGTTGAAATTGCCCAGCTTGCAGTGTCTCACAATAATATCAATGTGCTATGTATTGGTGCTCGCTTTGTTAGCAATAATTTAGCTGTTGACATTATTGATGCGTTTTTATCGTCGAAATTTGAAGCTGGCCGTCATCTAAACCGTGTAAATAAAATCCATACTTTTGAATGCCATTCGCTGAATTAATTTTCATATTACTATTATAAATAATAATGAAAATGTAATTATTAATGTGTATACAGTATTTCGTAACACTCTGTTTTGTAATATGGTTACTGCATGAGGCAATAGCATTATTGAAGTGATAAATGCCGGAAAAATGCTTTCTAAATCTGCATGAAATATCGCCTTGGTGTATAAATTTGCTACCAAATTAAAAATCAGCATTTTTTTCCAAAATACTGGCGTGTTTGCCTTTTCAATGCCTCGTTTATGGTTGGAAAAAAACAGTACTACAGAAATAACGCATATAACAAACGGCAAAGCGAATACCATTGTTTTTAATATACTTATAAAATCAAATTCATTTGCATAATTATGAAAAAAAGTTAATAATATGGTGGTTGTATTGTGATTAATATTAAAAAATATTTCTGAAAAATAATTTACTGCTTTTTCTAAAAGTATGCTAAGCCCATTTAAATTAATGAAATATATTGTTGCCGGCAAATAGCAGACTATTATAACTAAACTGAAAAACACTCCATGCAAAAATCCTCGTATTGCCCGTTTTTTCAGGCTCAAATGCAAGCCGTCCACATCTGCCATTCCTGCCCAAAATATTGCCCAGAAAAACATTCCGTAGATAAAGCTGGCAATATCGAGGCGAACCGCAGCCAATAAAGCAGTTAAAATTGCGATTGGGATAATTTTGATTAATTTAAATTTATTGTAATATAAAAAAAAGAAGTAAACAGCACCAAAAACTATAAACAATGCGAGCGATATATTCTGTTCTGCGAATGGATATGCAAACCAGAAGAGAGCGACGACAGAAGATAAAAAAGATTTTATTTTGCTGGTATAGTTTGATGCAAGTATGTATATTAAAACACAATTAAGAGAAGAGAAAATATAGTAGAATATGGCGTTTTCAAATAGTTGCAGCATTATTTTTCATTAATTTTTACTACAAAAATTTTGCTCCAGTTCTTTCCCGTCAAATAAAACACATCACCGGTCTTATTATATGCAATGCCATTAGAAACCTCAGCTTCCGGAGCATCGGCAACAAGAGGGCGCAGCGGGCTTATGTCAAGCTCTCCGACGACATTTCCTGTGTTAATATCGGCAATTATTATCAGATCTCTGCCCCAAATATTAGCATAGAGCTTGTCTCCAACCAATTCAAGTTCATTGATATTTTGCATAGGCTTGGATTTGTAACTAATCAATTTAGTTGAAGTTACAGAGAAATCTACAGGTTTGATAAATTTTATGACAGCCGAACCATCACTTAAAATCAGCAAAGAATCGTTGCTGGTAAGCCCCCATCCTTCGCCAAAATAATTAATTTTTTTTAATAATTTAAAAGCGCTCTTGTCATAAATCAAACAAATCTGGTCATGCCAGGTTATTTGGTAGATTTTATCTCCTAAAACAGTTATGCCTTCACCAAAATATGCGCTGTCAATATCGATAGAATTGGTTATTTTTCCTGTTTTAGGATTAATTTTTTGTAATTTAGAATGCCCATTAAGCCCCGTTCCTTCATACAAAACACCATTATGAAAAACCAAGCCTTGTGTAAATGAAGAAGTTAGATGAGGCAATGTATCTATTATTTGAAATGTATACTGCTTGATTTCATTTATGATTTTTTGTTCATTCTTTGAGTCTAACTGGTTAATTTTATTAGTGGTTATTTCATTATTTTTCTGATTTTTTGTGCAAGCCACCAAAAGGATAGCAAGCAATAATATAAATAGCTTTGGCATACTAAACATCTTTCAATATTGCCCCCATCTTTTATTTATTTTCTTTTTCTTTGCGGGGGAGCAAAGCTTTGCGGCTAAGTCTGTACTTGCCTTCTCTTGATATTTCTGTTAATTTTAAATCAAGCCTGTCGCCGACTTTCAAATAGCTTCCGACGTTTTCAACCCTTTCATTATCTATCTGCGATATATGCAGCAATCCCTGTGTTTTAGGCAGGAACTCAACTATCGCTCCCAAGCCGTCACGTATCTCCTTAACAAGGCAGTTCTTATATATTTCGCCAACCTCAGGCTTTTTAGTCAGATTTCTTATCATTTCCTTTGCTGCATCACTTGCCTCACGGGTTACCGCTGCGATAAGAACCGTGCCGTCTTCTTCGATATTTATCTCGGTATTGGTCTCGCGGGTTATCATGCGTATGGTTTCGCCGCCGGTGCCTATTACTGCACCTATCATATCCTGCGGTATTTTTATGGATTCATACCTTGGAGCATATGCGGACAAGTCTGCTTTAGGCTTGTCGATACATTGGTTCATAATGCCAAGTATGTGCATGCGCCCTTCCTTTGCCTGTTCCAGTGCGGTGCGCATAAACTCAACGGATAAGCCCTCGTCTATCTTAATATCCATTTGGCATGCTGTTATGCCATCGGAAGTGCCTGCTACCTTGAAATCCATATCGCCCAAAAAGTCCTCATCGCCAAGTATATCGCTTAATATGGCAATCTTCTTTTCTTCCTTGACAAGCCCCATAGCTATGCCGGCAACTGCCTTTCTGGCAGGAATACCGGCATCAAACATAGCCAGACTGCCTGCACATACCGTTGCCATGGATGATGAGCCGTTGGACTCAAGTATATCGGATACAATGCGTATGGTGTACGGAAACTCGGCTTGCGATGGCAAGACCTCTTTCAATGCCCGCCATGCCAGATGCCCATGCCCTATTTCCCTGCGTCCGGTCATAAGCCTGCCTGTCTCGCCTGTGCTAAATGGCGGGAAGTTGTAATGCAGTATGAAGCGTTCGCTATATGTTGGCATAAGTCCATCGATTAATTGCTCATCGCGCCCGGTGCCAAGCGTTACCGTTGTCAAGCTTTGGGTTTCGCCGCGTGTAAACAATGCCGAACCGTGCGTGCGAGGCAGTGCAGATATTTCACATTCGATAGGACGTATCTGCGTAAGGCTGCGCCCATCCAGACGTATCCTGTCATCTAATATCATTGCCCGCATGAGCTTCTTCTCTAATTTTGCAGTAATATCATCTGTCCATTTTTCGACTTTCGGTGCATACTCCTCATTGTCAGCAAATTTGGCTTGCATTGCTTCAAGAGCTTTTTCCCGTATGGACGCCCTTGCTTCTCTGCGTTCATTTTTAGTTGATACAGTATGCACGTACCTGTTCATATCATCATGTATGGTGCTTTCCACTAATGCTGCAACTTCTTCCGGTATAACAGCTTCCGTGAACGCACGTTTGGCAACAGACACCTGAGATACTAAATCCGCCTGCATCTTGTTCAACTGGCGTATTTTTTCATGTGCGAAGTCTAAAGCCAAAATGAAATCATCTTCCGATATTTCCTTCATCTCGCCCTCGACCATCATTATAGCTGCATCTGTGCCGGCAACTGTGATGTCGATATCGCATTTATCAAGCTGCGTATTCGACGGGTTGGCAATAAATGCACCGTTCATTCTGCCGACGCGCACTTCCGATATCGGAGTGGTGAACGGTATATCAGAAATAAGCAATGCTGTCGATGCCCCAACCGCCGCCAATGTATCGGGATTGACATCGGGCTCAGCCGAAAATACATTTGCAATAACTTGTGTTTCATAATGCCAAGTCTTTGGAATCATTGGTCTTATGGGTCTGTCGATAAGCCGGGCGCATAATATTTCATGGTCGCTTGGTCTGCCTTCACGCCTTAAAAAGCCGCCGGGTATTTTTCCTGTGGACGCAAATTTTTCCTTGTATTCAACCTGTAAGGGCAAAAAATCAATACCTTCTATCTCTTTTTCCGAAGCTACCGCTGTAACGAGTACCATAGTATCGCCACATTTGACCATGACCGAGCTGGCAAATTTTGCTAATTTTCCTGTTTCTAATGAATATTCCTTTCCTTCAAATTCGATTTGCGAAGTGATTTTTTGCATAATTATATGTATAATTAACGTTATTGTTATAAAAAATAATGCTACAAATATACCACTATTTTTACAATTTTTTATAAATTACTTTATAGTCAACCAATTTTCTGATATATTTATGAAAAAATATTCATAAAACTATTGCGATACTTCTCGCAGAAGAGCTTCCTTTTCAATTTCCAACTGGGTGATTTTCCGTTGCAAATTGTCTACTTCAACTGGCACGGAATCAATCTCCATACGCAGTTTGCTTGCGGCTTCGTCTATCAAATCAATCGCCTTATCGGGCAGGAACCGCTCCGTAATATAGCGTGAAGACAATTCCGTTGCTGCAATTATCGCCGAATCTTTTATGCGCACGCCATGATGAACCTCGTATTTTTCTTTCAAGCCGCGAAGAATGGAAATCGTATCCTCAATGCTTGGTTCCTCTATCAAAACGCGCTGAAAACGCCGCTCCAATGCAGCATCTTTCTCAATATGCTTTTGATACTCATCCAATGTTGTTGCTCCAATGCAGTGCAGCTCGCCGCGCGCTAAAGCCGGCTTCAAAATATTGGCGGCATCCATGCTGCCGGAAGTAGCGCCAGCGCCGATGAGTGTATGCAGCTCATCAATGAATAAAATAATTTGTCCATTTGAGTCGGTAATATCCTTGATAATCGCCTTGAGGCGCTCCTCAAATTGTCCGCGATATGATGCGCCTGCAACCAGTGCGCTAAGGTCAAGTGCTACAATTTGCTTAGACTTAAGCGTTTCGGGCACATCGCCTGCAACAATTCGCTGGGCAATACCTTCGACGATAGCCGTTTTTCCGACGCCCGGATCGCCAATCAGAACAGGATTATTTTTAGTGCGGCGCGAAAGAACCTGCATTACACGGCGGATTTCTTCATCCCGTCCAATAACAGGATCTATTTTGCCAGCCATTACCAAATCATTTAATATTCTGCCGTATTTCGTCAATGCCTGATATTTTTCCTCAGGATTTTCGTCCGTAACGCGGCGATTGCCTCGAATATTTTGCAGCGCAACCAGAATCGTATCCTTCGTAATGCCTTGCTCTTTCAGCATTCTCGCCAGTTCGTCATTCATTAATGTGCAGGCAATCAAAAAATGCTCCAAACTAATGTATTCGTCCTTTAGATTTGCAGCTTCCTGATTTGCTTTTTGGAACAAATCCTTGATTTTCGGCGAAGAATAATTTCTTATATCCGCACCTCCAATTTTTGGCAAGCGCTCCAAAATTTCGGCAGTTTTTATTTTTATTATATTGGTATTTGATGAAATTTTATTAATAATTTCACATGCAATACCCTGCGCATCCTGCACTGCCGCTGCAAAGAGGTGGATTGGCTCAATAGCTTGATTCCCATTTTTTGCAGCAATCTCTTGAGCTGCATGAAATGCTTCTTTCGACTTTATGGTTAATTTTTGTAGGTTCATGGAAAATGCTTTAGCTTGATGTAAACATTATTATATATGACTTAAATACAATTTACTGATTTTTTTGAATTATGTTTTACAGTCAAGGTAGAAGATGTTTCTGACAAGATAGTTTTTTCTTAATAATTATTCATAAATGTATGATTTAATATTGGTATTTTATTAAATAAAAATTTGTATTTTAGGATTGTAAATTTTATTCAAAGAGGATATGGTTATAGAGAAATAATATTACGAGGTGTGAGATGGAAAACAATGCTAATATGATTGAGGATTTTTTTAGAGAGAATCCTGAATTGCGAAAAACAGAGAAATATGAAACAGAAGCTATTTTGCTTAAATCCGGTGAACTTGCGTCAAAAATATGGTATATAAAATCGGGCATAGTTCGATTGTATATTTATTCCATAAAATATGAAAAATTTGTTGGAATTTCGTTTTTCTTTCCTAATGATATGATTATTCCGTTCCGTAGTTTTACTCAAAATATACCATCGATGTTTAATGTTGAGGTTGTTGAAAATGCGATACTTTACGCTATAGATAAAAATATGTGGCAAAATATTACAAATGAACATCCTGAGTTTTCGCAATATATATTTGAAAAATTACAGCAGGCGCACTATAAGCTCATTTCGGATATGACAATTGCACTAACATGTCCTTTGGCTGAACGTTATGAAGAATTTATGAAAAATGAAAATCCATTAATAAAAAATGTCAAACAAAAAATTATAGCTGAACATTTTTGCACATCGCCCGAAGCTTTGAGTCGTGCATTGAAAATTGAAAAAGAAAAAAGTAGAAGAAAATATGTCGATAGCAAGTAGTACGTAACAGTACAAATCTAAGGCTATGAAAAAAAAAGTGTAAAAACTTAACATATGTTAAGTTTTTTGCCATAATATTAGCTTAACTTTGTGTTGTTGTTTTTGATGGAAATAAATTATTGGCAAAAATAAAGCCGGAAAAGATGGCAAGACGATTAGCTCAAAAAAAACGCAACAAAAATCTCTCTTTGATGCGTCTATAAAGTCCATCTATGAAATGGTTATTTTCCCAAGTTCCATTTTTTGATAGCTTTGTTTGACATGAATACTTCAATCTGGGTTTAAAACGGCGTTTTAGGTTGGGCAACCAATTTTTGTACGTAATGACAGTAGGCAAGAATTGGCACTGACTTCGACAATGGTGTTGATTTCAGAA
>JAVBOP010000095.1:0-13739 GCA_031550405.1 Kapaibacterium sp. (SeqCode) | reverse complement strand
TTCTTCTGCGGTTTGGTTCTCCAAGCTGTCTCCTATTAGTTTTACATGGAAATTATAATCTCCGCAACTGTTTTTTTTGACAATTATGGCAATTACACTACAAACATAGTAAATTTTTATTTTGTCACCAAAATATTTTTTTCGATTTTAAAATTTTTATTTTTGAAATATCATAAGGTAATTTAATTCAAGGAATTTGGGGAGGGCGGGGAAGTGAAATTACAGATGAATATTGCATTTTCACACAAGCTCATTATGTTAAATTTTATTTTATACGCTCAACATCAAGAGTTTTTTTGTTATTTTTGGAAATGAATCAGGAAGATAATAAGAAAAAATTGCAAGATGAAAATAAAAAAATTTATAAGGAAATAGCTCCTTATTTGAATCTTGGGTTACAACTTGCTGTAACGATTGGTGGTTGCGTACTTTTGGGCTGGTGGCTTGACAGGAAATTTGATATGACTCCTGCTCTTACTTTGATTTTTACATCTTTTGGATTTTTTGCTGGATTTTATAATTTTTTTAAGGCTATAAGCAAAAACAAGTCTGATGAATAGCATTTCCATTTTTGTAGATTTTATCGCAGCATTCGCCATTTGCCTGATAAATTATTTGATAGCCGTAAAAATCGTTTATAAAATATTATGCGCCCAAAAATCGGCATTAATACGTGTTACGATTTTCTTCGTTATCCGTATTTTATTGTTATTGTTGGTTTCACTCATTTTAGTAAAAACCGAATTGGTCGGCACAAAATCATATTTCATTTCACTGTTATTTTGTGTTCAAAATCTTTGAAGTTATAAATATAAACAGACGTTTTATTAAAAAAAATTCATAATTCTATATGTGCAGGTAATTTTATGAGTAATGCAAACCATTCAAAATCGGCGCCTCAGGCAGAAAATCAGGATGTTTTTTCGCAGGTTTTTTCTAATCTTGGCGACCATAATGGCTTTTATATCGGTCCTTATCATGTATGCGATCTGCCAATTATAATTATAGATGACGGGATTCATGCCTATTTGAATGCCGATATTATGGAAAATGCCGGAATGTTCAAGGAGGTTAACCATGAGATTGTGCGTGCTGATAATGGAGCTAAGCCTGCGTTAGATCTTTCTGTTACTAACTTGGTTGCTTTTCAATGGATTGCAATCATTTTTATCTTGGCAGTTTTCAGAGTAATTGGCAAAAAATCACGACTGGGAAGCAATAAGCCGCCAAAAGGCTTTTTGGCAAATGCTGTCGAAAAAATCATTATATACGTTCGTGATGAAATTGTTGTGCCGAATATGCCGTCGAAAAAAATTGCCGATTCGCTGGGTTTTTATTTTATAGCGACATTTATATTTATTCTCGTCGTAAATCTCACAGGATTATTGCCCGGCGCACACACAGCAACAAGCGCAATACCTGTTACAGCCGCTTTGGCAATAGTTGCTTTTTTTGTTATAAATGGTGCTGCAATTAAATATTCTGGCATCGGGCACTGGTTTAAACATTTGCTTGGCGGTGCTCCTAAATTGCTTGCTCCAATCATGATACCGATAGAAATTTTGGGATTATTAATAAAACCATTTTCATTAACAATACGTCTTTTCGCCAACATGACAGCTGGGCACATCGTTCTTTTTGCCTTGTTAGGCTTATTATTTTATTTCCAGAATGTTGTTTTAGCTTCGGCAATTGTCCCGTTCTCTGTGTTTATCTACCTATTGGAATTGCTTGTAGCCTTTATACAAGCCTTTGTATTCACCATGCTTACAGGCATTTACGTCGGACAGTCCATCGGCGACCACCCCGAACATTTATAATTAAATATTTTTTTTTACTCGCATAGCTAAAAATGTTTTTTTTATTTATGAAAATAGTGTTATATTTGTAGTTCGTTTAAATATTGACATTATAATTTACAAATGGCAAAACAACAAACATTTGCAGAAAAATCAAAAGCAAAGAAAAAAGATGACCACGTATCTGTTAAGGTTATAAAGGGTTATACAAGCGAAATCGGGTCAGTTCGTTTCCTTGAAAAAATGGTGAGAATAGACGATATTTCGCAAATAGATAAAATTGATATTAACTAAACTGGTGTAACTAAAATGAAAAAAGGTATTCATCCCTATTATCACAACTTAGAGGTTGTAATGACTGATGGTACAGTATTCCAAACTCGCTCGTGCTATAAAAGCGACAAAATGGTGCTTGATATTGATTCTAAATCGCATCCATTTTATACTGGCAAACAAGTTCTTGTGGATACTGCCGGACGCGTTGATAGATTTAAGAAAAGAGCTGAAAAAGCTCAAAATATTATTGATTCAAGGAGGAAAAAATAATGGCTTTTAACAACAGGAACAATGGTAATAACTATAATTACAACAATCCCAACCGCTTAAATGCGAACTCTTCCTTATATCCAATGCAATTGGGTGGCATTAATGGGCCAAATAAAAATAATAGGCGAGTTGAAAAAAAGAAAGTAAATCCGCTTAGCGACCGGAAAGTTGTCGATTATCTTGATGGGAAAGCATTAACTCGATTTACAAATGATCAAGGGAAAATTCTTCCTAAAAGGATTACTGGAGTAAATGCTTATCAACAAAGGCAAGTAGCAAAGGCAATAAAATATGCTCGGCATCTTGCGTTGCTGCCTTTCGTAGCTCAGGATTTGGCATAATAATTTACCTTACAAAGAGCCTGCTCATATTTGCAGGCTTTTTTTATAATATCAACAGTATTTATGAAAAAAAAATCATAAACTGCAATGTATATGAAAAACATTGACAACTATTATACAATTAAAGAGATACAGCGAAATGAGATAAAAGTTAAAGCATCAAAATTTATTGCGACAGCAGCTTCCGTTGCTAAGATTGATGAGGCATTGCTATTTCTAAATCGTATACGAGCCGAATTTTTTGATGCAACTCATAACTGTTTTGCATACCAAATAGGTTGGAAGCGAGATATTTTTCGTGCGGTAGATGATGGCGAACCAAGCGGCTCAGCTGGCAAACCCATATTGGGTGTTATCCAAAAGTTTGATGTTACAGACATAATTGTTGTTGTAACTCGCTATTTTGGTGGTACTAAACTTGGTGTTGGCGGATTGATTCGTGCATATTCTGATGCTGCAGAAGCTGTTTTAAATATTTGTGAAAAAAAAATTATTTACCGCACTACACAAGTGAAAATAAACTGCAAATACGAAGAATTATCTGTTGTCAAAAAATTGCTTGAAGAAATGGCTGTTTCTTTTGAGGAAAAATATTCGGAAGCTGTTGAAATCATTGCCAACCTGCCAATTTCACTGTCCACTCACTTCATTAATCGAATTACAACTCAAACCAACGCTCGCGCCACCGCAACAATATTATGAATATTTTTTAATATTATATCAATCTGGCGAAAACCTAAACTTTCCAAATACATATCAGGCGCTAATCGCTTTGTTTCTAAGGACTTAGCATTAGATTTGCTCTCAAGCAAAAAGTTAAAACCGCAGTCTTTGCAAAGATAGCGCTGACGACCACGAAGAAAACCATGTTTAACTTTAATTTATACTGTAGCAACGTGGATAACTCATATATTTATAAACAACTTAATATTAAATAATTACAAATATAATAAATGTATCTATATTTTACAATACCCTTTTTTTGAAGCCCCCACCATAAGGCGCAACGAGGCGCTCGACTGTTCAGGCAGATTTTCACATGGTACGTTAAAACCGACACAATATTAGTATATCCGCTTTTAAAAGTAGAAACGACACAAAAGAAAAGCAAAAAAAAAGCAATGAAATTATCTCTATAATTATGATTTTTTTTTCATTTTTCCCCGAAGAGCAAATCAATTCCTTTCATTTTATCGAGCATTGCCTCTCTATCAAGTTCGGATGAAAGATACATTGGTTCAGATATGTTAATTTTTATTTTAGAAAATGGAAGCGGAAATTCGAACTTATCCCAGCTTTTAATAAATATTTTTTTATAATGAATACTGCATCGTATAAAATATAAAGGCGCCTGCATTTTTTGTGCAGCTATCAATGCACCCGGCTTGCATTGCATACGTGGTCCGCGCGGTCCGTCAGGCGTTATCATAACTATGCCATTTTGTAAAACATTAGCCATTTCTGACAATACTTTCGATCCATTTTTTGATGACGAACCCCGTATTAATTTATATTGCCACTTTTTCAATAAACTTGTTAATATTTCGCCGTCGTTGCTTAAGCTGACTATTGCTGTGGCATTTTTTCGGGAAAATATTTTCCACACAGGCAACATTTCTCCATGCCAAAAAGCTATAACCGATGGTTTTGCAGGTAATTGCGCACTTATGCTTATTTTCCAAGTACAAGCAACAGCTCTGATCAGGTATTGACCTATGCTATATATAACTTTCATTTTAATAATACAAAACTATAAAAAATCGAAATTATACTGCAATAAATTGCCGTAACCAAGCAAAAATTAATTGCTCTATTAAACTTTGCTATTGCAAAAGGGGCAGGAATATCCTCCGCTGCCATTTCTTTCATATAATAAAAAAGCTGGATAAGTGGAATACCTGCTATAAATAAGGAATGTGCTTGATTAATACATTTCTATATTCTCGTAAGTTGTCAAGAACTATGCCAGTTCCACGGGCAACAGCAAGCAAGGGCTCGTCGGGAATGCTAACTTTTAGATTGGTTTCTTTTTCAATTCGCTTGTCCAAACCTTTCAACAACGCACCGCCGCCTGAAAGCCATATTCCTCTATCATATATGTCTGCCGCAAGTTCTGGTGGTGTTTTGACTAAAAGATTTATTATTGAGCTGATGATTCTTGATATTGGATCCTCAATAGCTCTTTCGCGAATTTCCACTGAAGATACATCAATGCGTTTAGGTATGCCGTTGACCAAGTCCCGACCTTTAACCATAACTTCGACTTCCTTATCCATTTTAAAGGCTGAACCGCCTGCAATTTTAATGCCTTCAGCGGTAGCCTCGCCTATTCCAAGATTATAATGGTTGCGAAAGTATTGCAAAATGGCATGGGTCATGGTATTCCCTGCAATCTTAATAGATTCGTGGCAAACAATGCCACCAAGCGCAATTACGGCTATCTCGGTCGTACCACCGCCTATATCCACTATCAAATTGCCTTCAGGCTCCAGCACATTCAAGCCAATGCCAATAGCACCTGCCATCGGCTCGGCGATAAGATGCACCTCCTTTGCGCCTGCATGTTCGCAGCTATCGCGGACAATCCGCTTCTCAGCCTCCGTAATGCCTGACGGCACACAAACAATAATGCGCCTTGCCCAATTACCCGATATATTGCTAATATATGCCCGCAGCATACCTTCGGCAACGTTGAAATCGGCAATAACGCCGTCCTTCATTGGGCGGATAATGCTAATATCCTTATGGGCTTTTCCTATCATCTTTTGAGCATCGGAACCAATAGCAATAATCCTGTTGCTGGTATTGTCAAAAGCCACGATTGACGGTTGGTTTAATACTATTTCGCTATTCTTCCAAATAACAGTATTTGCTGTACCCAAGTCAATAGCAAGGTCATTACTAAAATATTTGAAGAAGTTAATAAAGCTCATCAGGTGATAGATATTATATTAAATGGTGCTATTTTGATTTTATCAGACTACAAAAGTACAAAAAAAAAACACAACAGGAAAATAAAAATACATATAACTATTGCAGAGCGTCAGGGGAAAGAGTTGCAAGTATGCCCAAAGCCTGTTCTACACAAAAAAGTATTTGCGTAGAACAGGCGTATGCTGTTTTAAATTTCCAGCTATGGACGCATTGTTGGGAAGAAAATGACGTCACGGATGGATGTTTCGCCAGCCAATAACATAACTAAACGGTCAATGCCAATACCAAGCCCAGCAGTTGGAGGCATGCCTATTTCCAAGGCATTGAGAAAATCTTCGTCTAATAACATAGCTTCATCATCGCCGTCAGTCTTGATTTTTGCCTGTTCTTCAAATCTTGCCCTCTGGTCGCGAGGATCGTTTAACTCGGAAAAAGCATTGCATAGCTCCTTGCCATTTACAAATAGTTCAAAGCGCTCAACCAGCCCTTCTTCTGTGCGGTGTTTTTTTGCAAGCGGCGACATTTCAACAGGATAGTCTATTACAAATGTTGGTTGAATTAAATGGCTTTCAACTTTTGCACCAAATATTTCATCAAGTATTTTCATGGAACTCATTTTCGGATCTATTGGAACATCAAGCTTTTGAGCTGCTGACACCAATTCTTCCCGCGACATGCCGCGCAAGTTCATATTCGTATATTCTTGGAATAAATCAAACATTTTAGCACGGCGAAAAGGCTTGGAAAGCGATATATTTTTGCCATCAAAATCCAAGTCAGCAGTGCCATTCACAGCAAGAGCAAGCGATGATATCAAGTCCTCGGTCATTTCCATCATCCAAAAGTAATCCTTATATGCAACATAAATTTCAAGCATGGAAAATTCAGGATTATGCGTCTTGTCGATGCCTTCATTGCGAAAATTTTTGCTTATCTCGTAAACGCCTTCAAAACCACCAACTATCAAGCGCTTCAAATATAATTCGAGTGCAATCCTCAGGTAAAGCTGGATATCCAGCGCATTGTGGTGAGTCATAAACGGGCGGGCGGTCGCACCACCATAAATTGGCTGCAATACGGGAGTTTCTACTTCAAGCCAGCCTCTATCATCAAAATATCGACGAATAAATGAAGTAATTTTCGAACGTTTTACAAAAGTTTCCCGCACATCGGCATTCACGATTAAATCAATATAGCGCTTGCGATAGCGCAGCTCCTTATCCGCAAAAGCATCATGGATAATTTTATTGCCCTGCTCATCGATTTCCTCTTTCACAATTGGCAGATTTGCCAATGACTTGCATAAAAGTTCAATGCTTTTTGCATGGACGGAAATTTCACCTGTTTTTGTACGAAACACATAGCCTTTGATTCCAATAATGTCGCCAATATCAAGCAATTTCAAATTATCATAAAATTCAGGCAATTCATCTTTTTTGCAATAAATTTGCAACTTGTCTGTATCGTCGAGAATATGAAAAAAACTTGCTTTTCCCATTCTGCGAATACTAACAATTCTTCCCGCAACCGCCACATCCTGCATGGGTAATTCATCATTGAATTGCGCTGTAATATCCTTATTTTTATGTGACTTATCAAAAAAATACGGAAATGGGTTTATGGCATTTGCTTCGAGCAAATTCAATTCTTCTTCGCGACGCATTTCCTGATCATTTTTAATTCTTTCACTCATAATGCTAACAACTGTAAATATTTTAACAAAGCACAAAAATACAAAAAAAATTGAAGCAATACTATTTGACCCATATAAATTGCCCAATTAATTTTTGCTTTCCATATTCCTGCTCATTGCGGTAGGCTCATATAAATTAAAAATATATTTAAACTTGGCAGATGTTCAGGTAAACAGGCTCAATAGCGTATTTTTATAAAAAAGTCGTATTTTAATGGCAAATATTTTTGTAAAGACTGGCGCAGTATGAACATATTGGTAATGAATTGGCAGGATATAAAAAATCCTTTTGGTGGCGGTGCGGAGGTGCATTTTCACGAAATATTTAAGCGTATTGTTAAAATGGGACATAGCGTTACCTTGCTTGCCTGCAGGTTTGACAACGCGCCCGACGAAGAGCTCATTGACGGCATACGTGTTCTTCGGTGCGGCAGCCGCAATACATTCAATTTTGCTGTGCGCGCAGCATATAAAGCGCTGGCGGCGCAGGAAAGATTTGATATTGTAATTGACGATATCAATAAAATTCCATTTTATTCGCCCTGCTTTGTCAAGGAACCGCTTCTCGCCATATCACATCATTTTTTTGGCAAAAGTATTTTTCGCGAAACTGGGCCAGTTTCAGGTTTATATGTCGTTATATCTGAATGGCTTATGAAATTTGCCTACAAAAAAACGCCTTTCGTTGTTGTTTCTCAAAGCACTATGGACGAGTTCAAGGATAAGGGATTCGATACCTCCAATTTCACGATAGTATATAATGCGCTCGATCATGATTTATTTGGTTTCAAAATCGGTGAAAAGGCGGCTGTGCCAACGGTTGCGTACTTTGGACGATTGAAAAAATATAAGAGCATTGACCACCTTTTTCGCGCCTTTGCCATTGTAAAAGAAAAATATCCTGATGCGAAATTAAATATTTTGGGACGTGGCGATTTTCGTCCAGCTCTTGAACGGCTGGCTGAAGAGCTGGGCATTTTTAGCAATACCGAATTTTTGGGTTTTATTCCGGAAAGCCAAAAATCCGAAGAGCTAAGCAAGGCGTATTGTGTTGTAAATACTTCTATGAAAGAGGGTTGGGGAATTACAAATTTGGAAGCAAACGCCTGCGGCACGCCCGTAATTTCGGCGAATGTGCCGGGTTTGCGTGATTCCGTACAAGATGGCATTTCGGGTCTGCTTTATGAGTATGGCGATATCAACCAGCTTGCCGACTTTATATTAAAAATTTTTAATAATTCAGTCTACCGCAATGAATTATCTCATGGAGCGATTGAATGGGCAAAGAGTTTTGATTGGCAAAAATCAGCCGAAGCCATGTTAGAAAAATGCAAAGAAGTAATATCCGCCAAATAAATGTAAGCATTACATCCTGTATTGTTAGGCAGTGATACATGTTATACAGTATAACCCGCTTGTTATCAAAGCCTTAGATTGTTTTACATTTGATATACAGGTATAGAGTAGCCATAATCCTAAATAGCTTTTTGCTAAATATTTTTTTGGGAAACAGCTATTTATCGTCGTCGTCTGTTTTTATCAAATTTTTTATAGAATCAATTACACCGGCATTATTTGATAGAACTGCCGACTCTATTTTTTTCATCATTTCCTTCGAAATAAGTTCTGCCAGCAATCGTTTCTGCTCTTCACTTAAATCATCAGTTTTTACGTTATCTATTAATTTTGTCATAAATTAGACTCCACTAACTGCAGATTATTAACAATATATTTAGGTTTTCCAACAAACTTCATATCATGAAAAGGTGTATTTCGTGATTTCGATAAAAATTTATTTTTGTCAACTATCCACTCTTCATTCGGGGCAAATACCGTTAAATTTGCCATTTGCTCATTTTTTATGATGACACCTTCTAATTGTAATATTTTACGCATATTTATTGCCATTATATTAACAACATGTTTCAGACTTATATGGTTATTATGATATAATTTCGTCAGGATAGCACCTAATTGCGTTTCAAGTCCTATAATTCCATTTGGAGCTTTTTCAAATTCGACGTCGCAATCGTGGTAGGAATGAGGGGCATGGTCGCTTGCAATGCAGTCAATAGTCCCGTCCTTTATACCATCTATAACGGCATTTATATCATCCTGCTTTCTTAATGGTGGATTCATTTTATAATTTGTATCATAATTTTCGATTTTACAGTCAGTAAACCAAATATGGTGAGGTGTTGCTTCAGCTGAAATACGTAACCCATTGTTTTTAGCCTGTCTTACGAGTTCTACAGCTTTGCGAGTGGATATATGTTGAATATGGTATCGCCTGTTGCCAGCATATTCCGACAATTTAATATCCCTGTCAATAATAATCTCTTCTGCAACTGTCGGGTATCCCTTAAGCCCAAGTTTATATGAGACTTCACTTTCGTTCATTGTGAAATTTTCTGTGATAGAATGCTCTTCGCAATGTTGGGCTATCAGAAGATCTTTAGTGGCTGCAAAATCGAAAGCTCGCTTCATAACTTCAGCAGAGGCAACACATGAGCCATCATCTGTGAAACATATAGCCCCCGCTTCAGCCAATTCAAGCATTGGAGCCAGTTCATTTCCTGCCCGGTTCTTAGTGATTGCTGCAGCAACGTGTATATTCACCGGCAAATTTTTTGCTTTATTTTTTAAATATTCAATGGCAAGAACGTTATCAATTGCGGGTGAAGTATTTGGCATACATACAACTTCGGTAAATCCTGCATTGGCAGCAGCGGCAGCACCGCTCTTCATATCTTCCTTATATTCGGCACCCGGCTCTCTAAAATGCACATGTATATCAACAAAACCCGGGGCAGCAACTAAATTACTTGCTTCGATAACTTGCATATTATTGGTAATATTAACATGATTTGATGAACAATTTTTAATAATTCCATCAACTATGTGTAAATTAACATGTGAATCAATATCCTGTTCAGGGCTTATAAGTCTTATATTTTTAAATAAAATATTCATAATTGTATTCTACTGGTATTATTTAATCAAACAATGTATTTGGAGATCCCAGAATTTTAGTTAGAAAAGTTCTTCGATGATATTTGCAAGCTCCATGTTTTTTTATAAGTTCTATATGTTCATTTGTAGCATATCCTTTATGCTTTGCAAAATTATATTCAGGATATTCCTTATGTGCAATTTCAGCAACCCATCTATCTCTAAATACCTTAGCCAATATAGATGAAGCAGCAATTGAAGTAGATATGCTATCCCCTTTAATAACAGTCCTGTATGGTATTTTATTATTGTTATAATAATTCCCGTCAATAAGTAAATAATCAGGCTTATATTTTAAGCTATCAACAGCATTTGACATTGCTAACATTGTTGCATTTAATATATTTATGCTATCTATCCTGATGTTATCTATTAATTGAATACTATAACTTATTGAATTATTGCATATTACATCAAATAATTTTTCTCTGTTTTTTTCGCCAAGCTGTTTAGAATCATTCACTTTATCGAATATGGTGCTGTTATAATCCAGTATAACAGCAGCAGCCACCACAGGACCGGCTAATGGACCTCTACCTGCTTCGTCTATGCCCGCTATCAATTTATACTGCTGCGACAGTGCCAATTGCCTTTCTAATGAAAAATCAGCCATTTACTCAATTAAGCTAACAAATTCGTTACGCAAATTGAAGTCATCAAGCAGGTATCCGCGGAGAACGGAAGTTGTCATAATAGAATCTGCCTCAGAACCCTTTACACCACGCGCAATCATGCAATAATGGCGGGCTTTTATCACCACTCCAAGTGCTTTCGGATTAATCAAATCGACGATATAATCAGCAATTTGCTCACCAAATTCCTCTTGGATTTGCCCCCGCCGAGAAAACCACTCAACAATACGAGAGAGCTTCGAAAGCCCAATTATATGCTTATTAGGTATATACCCTATGGTGCATGTGCCTGCAATCGGTTGCCAGTGATGCGAACAAATCGACATGACTTGAATGCCCTTGCTAATCACTAAGTTATTAGCAGACTTGCGGTTAGGGAAAAAAGCAGGCTCTGGAGGTGCTGTAAATCTGCCGCTAAATATTTCATTAACATACATTTTGGCAAGCCGCTTTGGAGTATGCGTACAATTAGGATCTTCTCGGGATATACGCAGTATGTCCATTATTTCACTAAACTTATGCTCTAATCTTGACACCATTTCTAACTTCTCATTTTCGCTAAGCTCTACATTGCCATTAGCATCAAAACAATTGTTAGTTATAGTATTAATTTTATCTGTTTTTTTCATATAATCTTATTGGCATAAACACTGTAACTCATTAATATACGCATAGTTGAACATCATATCTTAATACATTTTCTTTTATGAATAATTATTCACAAATCTATGTATCTCAATCGGGTTACCATAATATTCAACGGATGAAGTGTCGTTTTCAGATATTTTTACCTTATATAGTTTCACATTGGGTATCTTGCCATCCAATGCTTGCCACACAAATACGGCTAAATTTTCAGAAGTAGGAATGATGTCATGAAAAAAATCCACATCTGCATTCAAATTTTTATGGTCCAAAATATCAATCACTTCCATTTGTATAATATTCTTTAAGTCCTTTAAATCAATGAGATAACCAGTGTTAGGATGAGGCTGTCCAGCAACCACAACTTCCAGCGTATAGTTATGCCCATGCCCATTTTTGCTGGCACACTGCTTAAACATCTGCAAATTTTCAGACTCACTAAACTCGGGATTATATATCCTGTGCGCCGCTGAAAATTTCATGATTTTTGTTAAAAATATCATTTGCAAAAATACATAAAAAATGAATAATCACCGCTATTTACGTTAATTTCGCCCTGCTTGCAGGCATTTCAACTGAAGCCTTGTATGTGCTCAAATAATCCCTTCAATTATTTTTTGTAATACATTAGGGTTGAGTATGTGGATGGAGTCGGCGTAAATTCTTGTATTTGCTCTGGGTTAGCACGCAATTCCTGACGCATGTATTTGAACATTCTGTCCATATCTTCTTTGGTGCATCCGGGATGATTGCCGATGATATAGTATGTTAAAAACTGCTTTTTTCCAGCAGCTTTAGATAGTTTCATAAATTCTTCATAAAAATATTTTAAATCGGCTTTTGGCTTGCCCATAAGTCTTAGAACCTTGTCCACCGTATGTTCAGGTGCAATTTTCAATTGACCGGAAACGCAATTTTTAACGATATAGTCAAGATATTTTTTGCCAGAAATATTGTCATTGAGAACCATATCGAAGCGAATGCCAGATGTGATAAATATTTTTTTAATATTATGAATTTGGCTCGCCGCTTTTAATAAATTTATTGACGCAATATGATTATTATTCAACGACTTGCATGTTTCAGGAAACATGCAGCGCTTAT
Source organism: Kapaibacterium sp. (SeqCode) (assembly GCA_031550405.1). Taxonomy (GTDB): domain Bacteria; phylum Bacteroidota; class Ignavibacteria; order Kapaibacteriales; family UBA2268; genus JAVBOP01. The sequence continues at coordinate 1,033 of JAVBOP010000095.1, read as the reverse complement.
TTTTGCACGAACCATGTTTGTCCTGCGTGCTGCAACTTATGCCGTACATATTTGCCGTTGCCCCACCAATATCGCGTATATTGCCCTTAAAATTACTGTCTTTCGTAAGATTATGAATTTCTTTTAATATGGAATTCTGACTCCGAGATCGGATTTTTCGACCTTGATGCACAGCAATTGCGCAAAAATTACATTCGCCAAAACACCCGCGATGCGAAGTGATTGAATGCTTTATAGTATCTAATGCCTTGATTTTGCATAACTTATCATGCATTGGATGTGCAGCATTTTCATAATCCATCTCATACAATTCATCTAAATCCTTACCTTCCAAATAATAATTTGGCGGGTTTTGCACAACATATCTATTGCCAGCTTTTTGCACCAGACCGGAAGCATTTAGCGGATCGTTATTATGATAAAAAATATCGAACATATTCATGAATTTATTTTTATCATTGCATACATCTTCGTAGCTTGGCAATAAAATATAATCTATAAGCTGCTGATTATTAAGGCTATTAGATAAATAGCAAATCCCACGTGTATCGAATATCGGTGCATTATTTTGAATTTTTTCAGCAAGCTCAATAATCGTTCGCTCACCCTCGCCATAGACCAGAATATCGGCTTTTGAATCAAGCAGAATCGAGCGGCGAAGCTTATTATCCCAAAAATCATAGTGAGTAATTCGTCGCAGGCTTGCCTCAATACCGCCGATGATTATAGGAATTTTTTTGTCGCTAAATCGTTGTATTGCATTGACATAGCGAATCACAGCTCTATCCGGACGCTTGTTATTTATACCGCCGGGCGTCATATCATCGCTTTTGCGGCGCTTTTTTAGTGCCGTATAGTTCGCAACCATAGAATCCATCGCTCCCGAGGTTACGCCCCAAAAGAGTCTGGGCGTGCCAAACCGCATAATATCAGTTGCAGAATTTATATCTGGCTGAGGAATGACAGCAACTCTATACCCATGCTTTATAAGGCATTTACCAATAATTGCGATGCCGGAATAGGAGCTATCAAT
>JAVBOP010000148.1:0-12331 GCA_031550405.1 Kapaibacterium sp. (SeqCode) | reverse complement strand
CAGAAAACAAAAACAGCATCAAATCAGAGGATTCAAGCTGCTGATTATTAATCAGGATGCTTCCCTGCATCAAAACGATAACAAGGGCAAGAATTGCAGAAACTTCGCTTAGAACAGGAACAATCGATATAATTGTTGTATGTTTTATTGAAGATTTCACATAATAACTTGTATCATTTTTAAATGTTTTATTAGCTTTTTCTTCTGCATTAAATGCTTTTATAACCCGCATTCCAGAAATTATTTCCGACATTGTACTTGTGAAATTTGCCATTGCTTGCTGCATTCGTGCAGCATATCGTTTCAAGTATTTTACAGCAACCCGCACAATGACAAGTATTAAAATACCGGCAAAAAATGTCGTCAATGTCAATCTAACTGAAATTGAAAACAGAGTAATAAGAAATAAAATTATCTGGCTTGCTTCACGAACCAGTACTCCCATTGAATTGATTACTGTTTGATTAACAACAGAAACATCATTTGTGATGATTGAAACTAAATTTCCAAGTTTATTTTTATTGAAAAAACCAATAGATAATGAATTAATTTTTTCAAAAATTGTGTCTCTGATATGTTTAATCGTATTTTCTTCGAGTTTGCAATTAACAATGTTAGATAAAAACTTAAATATACCTTTGCTTATAAAGACTAAAAGAACTAAAATACTGACACGCAACAAAGTATCATAAATATTGTTTGTGAAAATAATATCTTCTATATGTTCAAAAAAGGTGTCCTTAAGCTGAGTAAGCGCATTTACCGCATTATTGTCAGGGATTGAAGGCAGTTCGGAAACAGATTCTGTACTGAACATGATTTCTATAACTGGCTTGATAAGCGCAATAGATAAAACGGAACATACAGAAAAACAGAAGTTTAGAAATATAGAGAGTATAAATGTTTTTTTAAATGGAATGACAAATTTCCATATTTTAGTCAATAAATTAATTGGATTTTTGGTAGAATGACTGGGCATTGCTGATTTATTTATTTGTTATTTGTTGATACTGCAAATATACCTTTTTTAACTATATTTGTAAAATTCTATTTTAAGCCATAGCTTGAAAATGATGGAAAATTTTGACATGGCACTTTTTTACATTAATTCATGCGAATTGTTTGTAAAAAAGTACTATTTTTGAATTAACTGCAATATATATTACTTTGAGTTGTGTTGAGCTAAATAAATGAAAGCAAAAAAATATTTAGAAGATTTTGATACATTAAGTCTGCAAGAAAAAATAGAACGGATTTTTGAATACGAACGCAAAAAATTTCTTGGTTTTATCAGGCAACGCGTAAATAGTATTGAAGAAGCTGAGGATATTCTACAGGATGTTTTTGCCAATATCTTAGCGGCTTCATATCATGTTGAGCGACCTATTGAAAACGTATCTTCATGGATATTTACTGCCGTTCGCAACCGCATAATAGACTCTTACCGCAAGAAACGGGCTGATACTTTTTCTGATATAAGAATAATGAATAATCACGGCGAAACGATAGATGCTTATGAGAATTTTATTGGCGATACAACACAAAATCCAGAAAGCGATTTTATTAGAAAATCAATATGGGAAGCCGTTCAAAAAGGCTTGCAGGAACTGCCGGAAGAACAGCGGATGGTGTTTATTCGCAATGAATTTGAGGGTGTGTCCTTCAAAGACATGGCAGATGAAACAGGCATAAATATCAACACATTACTGGCGCGGAAGCGATATGCGGTGATATACCTTAGAAAGCAATTAAAAGATTTATATACTTCTGTTAAAGGCGGAATAAATCCTTAATATACATTTATGAATATTTTTTAATAATTCTTATCATGAAAACAAAAATTATTTTCGCATCCCTATTTTTATTATTAACTTCATACAGCTATGCTTTATCGGCACAAGACGACAGATTAAATGATTTTTCATTTGAAGATGAGCAAATGGCAGAACCAAAACAGCCATACTTTGCCCTTAGCGCTGGCTTGACAGGCAATTTCCTGTTTATGAATTATGATGATATTAATGCAAAGTTTACGCAGCCAATGGAATTGGATAATTTCAAAGGTCCTATGTTCATGTTCGGCTTTGATGTTTTTACAGCGTTATCGCCAATTATCAACAATGCGCGCTTAGGTATTACTTATCACAGCGGTTCAAAAAGTTTAGAACGAACGAAAACTTATACTGTCCGCATACCTGCTACTGATGAAATTATAACGCTTTCTGATAACTATTTTGCTGAATTATCAGTGCAGGAAACGGGCGTACATATAGATTATGCCTTTGTTCCCTTCAAATCGCTGGCTATACTGCCCGGCATTGGTATTAAATGGGGTACAATGACTGTTGAGCAATTTACAACTATTAATCCTGCAAGCTGGGACACGGCAAAAGCACCTTATCGTTTTTCAAATGACCCTGGGAATAAAAGTATACAATATTCTTTCATGACAGCCGAGCCACAGTTGAATATAGATTATGCGTTAACGGGCTTTTTGATGCTGCGCGCCAATGTTGGATATTCGCTATCGTTTGACAATCCATTTGCTAAATATGCGTGGACAATCAACGGCAATAATGAATACAAAGATGTGCCAAGCTCCGTCAACCCCAATGGGCTTACAGTCCAAGTCGGCTTGTTTTTAGGCTTGTTTAATTATTAGATGGAACAGGAATATCCGCTATTATATTGTTTGGATTATAATCAATAGCGGGTTTTTTATCAATCTAAGACTTCTTCTTTTAAAACCAATATTCTGGCGATGTCAAGCAAAATAAGCAGCCTGTCATCTAATTTGCCTATGGAAGTTATGTATTCCGAATCTATACCACTTACCATAGGCGGCGGCGGTTCGGTTAAGGAATGATTTATTCTGATAACTTCTTTTACGCCATCAACTAAGAAGCCAACAGTTTTTGTTTCATGCTCGATAACTACTATAATTTTATCGGAATTAGAAGAATTTTCGCGAGGCGGCAATCCAAAACGCTTGCACAAGTCAATAATCGGTATCACTTTTCCGCGCATATTAATAACCCCAATAACAAACGACGGCGCATTAGGCACACGTGTCATTGGCACCATGCGTATAATTTCCTTTACCGCAAAAATATCTATACCGAACTCCTCGTTCCCCAGTTCAAAACTAACAATTTGAAAGGAATTTTCGTCAGTCAATGGCTCACCATTTACCGTAATTTCGCTTTCATTTTGATTTTTAAGTGCATCTGCTGTCATTTTTAACTTCCTTATATTAAAATAATATAAGCCATATTGACGTTTTGTATGAAATATTATTGCAACAAAATGCCAATGCCTTTATATGAAGCCGCTTAAAATAAGCATGTACATAAAGGCGGAAGATATTTGAAAACATATTTTTATAAATACCTGCAACCTTACGGTTTGTGCTGCTGCGTGGATTGGTGAAACAGGCTCATAAGGATTGTTTGTGAAAAAAATGGTATTTTTATGTGCAATATAGTGCATGCTTATAAGTATTGTGCTTGCTGAATATCGATATTTTTATTAATATTTTTTAATTATTTATGAATAATATATTAAAAAGGCATTGGGCTATTATGATGTTGCTGTTTGCAGCACTGGGTATGGCTGTGAATGCGCAACTTATTGATTATAATTATACTTATGGCAGCGCGGAAACGCATTTCGTTTTGCAGGATATGGACAGGAATTTGCTTAAATCGGCGGAAATTCGGCTGCTTAAGCTGATAGAGCAATATCCTGATGCACCAACCAGCGACTTGGATATATTTACAAATGCCAACATAGATTTGCAAAACGGCAATTATACCGTTGCTCTTAAGAACCTTGCGATTTTCACGAAGGAACGGCACAATTCACCTTTTGTGGCATCTGCCCACCTTTTGAGCGGATATATTGAGTTTGAGCAGAAAAATTATCCAAATTCCGAAAAGCATTTCCTCAGTGCGGTTAATTCGGCTATCGATGACAAAAAAAATCGCGAAGATATCCAATATTATAATGAGATAGAGCATGCGGCGCTGTATTGGACGGCAGTTTCGCTGTCGCATCAAGGAAGGTATTTAGATGCAATTCCATATTTTGAAACGGCTTCCAAAAATTTTGCCGATGGCATATATACGCCTTCCTCAATATATGCGCTTGGCACAATCGCCGAGATGAACAAAGATTACAACAAGGCAATGGGCTTTTATGACATGCTGTACAGCGACTACCGCTATTCGCAGGTTATTGTTGCTGCATTTTTGCGCAATGCCAATGATGCCCTGCTGCTCAGAAATCCGCAGGCGGCAATGCTAAGCATAGAGCGGGCGGAGAATGCAATGGCTCATATCAATGCCAAAGACTCCATCGGTGCGCTTTATGCCGAGCAGGACTATTACGACAAGAGTAAGGAAAATGTTATCTACCTTAAAGGTGAAGCACTTAACCAGACCAATAACTTTGATCAGGCAATAGAAATATTCGATAGTTTTATTAAAAAATATTCACAATCCGAGCTTATTGACCATGTATATATGGGACTTGGCTGGGCATATATACATAAGGGTGATTTCCAAAAGGCGAAGGGGTATTATGAGAATGTTATTGCAAGCGAGATAGATGAGCCGCGCACCAAAGGCTTGGCGCACCTGTACAGGGTCGTATGCCATAAAAAACTTGGCGAAACCCAGGAGGCTCAAAACGAACTGTCTATGCTTGCTGTTGCTCCCAACTTTCCATTTTTAAGCAATGTACTGCTCGAATTAGGGCAAATATATTATGAAAAAGGCGATTACGACCTTGCCGCACGCACTCTCGAACGTGCAGAACGTGAAGCAGGGAATGTTAAAATACAGATACGCATATATGCCCTTATTGCCGCTACATATCTTGAGTTAAAGCAATATGGCAATGCCGTAAACAACTACCGCAAGGCCGAGCAGGCTGCAAAAAACAGCAGCGACATAAATGTGCCTAACCGCAAATGGTATCTCGATGAGGCTCGCCTGAAGCAGGGAATAGCGCTTGTATTGAGCCAGCGCAGCGCTGAAGCCATTCCGCCACTGCTGGCATATATTGCCGAAGCGGACAGAACCAAGCCGTTTGATGAGGCTACCTTTTGGCTCGGAGAGGCATATTATCGTTCGGATATGCTCAAAAATGCTGCGGAAACATATAGCAAAGTGCTTGATAACTATAAAGGTTCAAAGCGCCGCGAAGAGGCATTCTATGGCATGGGCTGGAGCTATTTCCGCCAGCAACAGTTCAATAAATCCTCAGAGGCATTTGACAAGATGATTAAGGAATTCCCTAAGTCCAAATATGCAGTGGAGGTAATGGCAAGGCAGGGAGACGGCTTCTACCTTGTAAAGCAGTATGACAAGGCGGTGGAATGTTACAGGCGCGCTGCCAAACTCGATCCGCAAAGCGAAGACGGGCAATATTCGGCATACCAGATGGCACATGCTTTATACCGCCTGAATAAATATGAGCAGTCTATAACGGCATTGCTTGATTTCGTGCGTGTATACCACCGTTCGCCGCTTGCCCCCAACTCGCTGTACCTTATAGGCTGGATACGCTTCCAGCAAGGCAAATATGCCGAAGCCGTTGATAATTTCAATTTCCTTATATCCACATATCCGCAAAGCCGCCTCATACCCCGCGCATATTATGCCATTGCCGATGCCTACTACAATATGGGCAATTATGATGAGGCTATAAACGGATACAAAGGCATAGTCGAGCAGTTCCCAAGCAGCGACCTTGCACCGGAGGCTATGCGCAGCGTGCAGTATGCCTATATGGCGCTTGGACGCGATGCCGATGCTATTGCAGTGGCTGACACATATATAAACACCAATCCCGAGTCGCCATATATCGAGGATTTTCGCTATAAAAAGGCGGAGATGCTGTATACAGGCAAGCGATATACCGATGCTATTGCCGAGTTTGAGGCGTTTTCGAAAAATTTCCCCAATAGCGAAAAGAATGCGGAAGCGCTATACTGGATGGGCAAAAGCTATGCTTCGATGAATGATTTCACGAATGCCGCCGCAAGTTTTATGAAACTGTACCATAGCTTTGCTAAAGATGACTATGCTGCATTTGGCTTGCTTGAATATGGTTTGCTTCTAAAGCAGCAGAATATGGTTGATTCGGCTGCGGCAATCTTCAAGACGGTGCAGGATAATTATTCCGTGCATGAAGTGGCACCGCAGGCAGGCTTTGAGCGGGCTATTATAACCGCAGGCAAAGGCGATACATTGGGTGGGCTGGCGATATTTCGAGACGTTGCGGACAAGTATAAGGAAACGGATTATGGCGATTTAAGCCGCTACCGTCTTGCCATGTATTATCGCATGAAAGAAGATTATCCCGCTGCTATCAAGGATTTTGAGGTCATAGCAGAGGTATACGACAGCCCTGATATTGCTGCCGAATCACGCTACCGCATCGGCGAGCTGTATCTTCGCATGAACCAGCAGGATTCAGCTGAAGCCTCATTTGCCATATTGCAAGCCAAATTTGCCGGCTATGAGGACTGGTATTCTCTGGGGATGCTGAGCTTGGGCGAGCTGTATGAGAAAAAGGACAGGCATGAGGAAGCCAAAGAGATATACGGCACAATATTGCAACTTCGCCCAGAAGACGAGTTCGGCAAAACCGCAAAGACGAGATTAAAGCGGCTGAAATAGCGAAAAGAGCAGGAAATTAATATGGAGGATAAGTGAAGAAGCAATCCCCTGCAACTATATAAAAAGACATCATATTGGTATTTGGACAGTTATCACTGCAGGAAAGCAGGGAAAATGCAGATACGGAAAACTGTAGAGCAACACCTCAAAGCCAGCTTAAAACGCATAACGTTTATTAACAAAAATTCATAAATCGCTTGGCTTTGGGCTAATGTGCTGCTTTTTTGTTATATTTGTGCCTGTTTCAATAAGCTCTTAGGCATGTATGGCAATTCTCGCAATCGAATCCTCGTGCGACGAAACTTCCGTTGCAATTATCAATAAATCCAGAATATTAAGCAATATAATCTCATCACAGTATTTTCACTCAAAATATGGCGGCGTTGTGCCTGAACTTGCCTCGCGGTCGCACTTGCAGATGATTTCTGCCATAACAAATAATGCGGTGCAGCAAGCAAATATTGCATTTAAGGAAATTGAAGCCATTGCCGTAACGAGCGAACCGGGACTTATTGGTTCGCTTGTGGTTGGTTCAAATTTTGCCAAGGGGCTGGCAATAAAATATAACCTGCCGATTATTCCTGTGAACCATGTTGAGGGACATATTTTTTCTGGGATGCTGCGGGAAAATCCGCCCCAATTTCCAGTAATTTCGCTTGTTGTGAGTGGCGGGCATACAGCTATATTTTTAGTCGAAAGCTATAATTCATATAAAATAATAGGACTTACGCGAGATGATGCTGCGGGCGAGGCGTTTGATAAAATTGCAAAACTATGTGGTTTGCCATATCCGGGCGGTCCGCAAATCGATAAATTGGCTAAAATTGGCAACAAAAGTAAGTATGCTTTTCCGCGCTCAATGATCAATTCTGGCGATTATGATTTCAGTTTTAGCGGCTTAAAAACATCGGTTCGCTACTTTATCCAAAAACATTTTCCGCAAGGCATTCCCATTGAAGAGGTTCCTGATATAGCTGCTTCGGCTCAGGCTGCCATAGTTGATGTTCTCGTAAAAAAAACGCTGTCGGCAGCCCTCGAAAACCGCGTCAATGCTATCATCATCGCTGGAGGAGTGTCGGCAAATTCTACTTTGCGGCACGAAATGGCACAAGCCGCCGCACCGCATTCTATTGAAATAATCGCCTCGGACATCGATTTATGTATGGATAATGCAGCAATGATTGGCTATATTGCTGAAAAAAAATTTATCAATAATAGCCATGATTTTACTAAACTCGATTTCACCGTATCTTCCAATTCATTGCGCTCGCATCATCATTAACCAATTCCATACAATTTCTGAATAAAAATTCATAATACTCCAACATCTCTTTCATATTCTTCTGGTGATGGTAACTTATATTTATGAATATTTTTTCATAAATTCAAGCAAAATACTGACAATTATCCTTATCTTAGCGATATTGCTTTTGCTTGCCTGAAAATAGATACTATATAATTTCGTATTTGCCCAAAAATAATTATATTTGTGGGAATTGAATTTTGCAGTAAGCGATTATACATAGAAAAATTTAAAATAAATAAAATTATTGTGCATTTACCATAACAATTGAGAAATAAAAAAATGAACATTAAAATTACATTATGCTTTATAGCATTAGCCGTTGTGCTGCTGGCTGTTCCCGCAAGATCCAATAATATAGAATTCGAGTTTTTCGGCGGTTTGTCGATACCTAATGACGAGGTATCCAAATTTTTCAATGCAGATACCATCTCCGCCCGTATAGATTCGCTGGAAGGCATAGGCAACTTTATAACAAACACTGCCACTACAATGGGTTACCACTTGGGAATCAAAGCGCGTTTTGAGCTGAACAAACGTTTTCTGATGAATATCGGTATTGCATATCATCGGTTTAATTCAGGCAAGTACGAGATTATTGTGCGCGATACGGTGAAAAGCACGAAGATGGATACGGCGGCTGTCCGCTCTACTCCAAGCATGATCCCAATATTTGCTGGAATAAATGCTTATATTGTTCGCAGCAATTTCATAAGTTTTTACGGCGTTGCTGACTTAAGCTACAATATGATGAATACCTCTGTTGACATTACGGACTGGGGAAGCATTAAAAGTCTGGGGGGGATAGACGATGATGAAACAGCGTCCCGTTTGGGAGCGGGCTTGGGAGCCGGGTTAGATATTGATGTCAAGCTACTGACAGTAAACCTTGAGTTTAAGTATAACTGGATGAATATAATTGGCAAATCTGCGGGCGAATCTTCAAGAAATTATGCTGGGATATCGCTTGGAGTGATACTTTAATTAGTTACTCAACTATCAATGGCAATGGCTCGTGTGTCTTAGTACGAGCCATTTTTTTTTTTAACGCTTACGCTATTTGGATGCATATCCATCCCGCAGCTAACAATAACCACAGGTATCCGCTTACTTGTCTACTTCGCCCATGATGGGATCTAATGAGCCGATGGCAAGCACAACATCGGAAACCATAGAACCCTGTATAATTTCAGATATACATTGCAGATTGCTGGCTGATGGGGAGCGGATTTTCATCTTCCACGGATGACCGGAGCCGTTTGAAACAATAAAAAAGCCCAGCTCGCCCTTGGAGCCTTCAACTGCCGTGTATGTCTCGCCTTCAGGTATGGTCGCACCAAAATTCGTAAGCATGAAATCCGATATAAGCTCCTCCATTTTGGTGTATATATCGCGCTTCATGGGATATGTGGCATCCGTATTGCGGAGCCTTATCTCGCCCGCTGGCATTTTCTCCAATACCTGCTTTATGATTTTCCAGCTTTCGGCAAGCTCTCTGACCCTCACAAGATGCCTTGCCCAGTTATCGCAGTCATTTTCCGTAATCACATCAAAATCAAGCTGGTCATACACAAGATATGGCTGGTCACGGCGCAAGTCCCGAGCAATGCCGCAGGCACGTAATGGAGGACCTGTGATGCCCAATGCTGCCGCCCTGTGAGCCTCCAGCACACATGTACCGGACAGCCTTTCGATAAAAATACGGTTGCGCAGGATAACCTTTTTCATAAATTCAAGCTGTGCTGGAAACTGCTCGATAAATTCATTGAGCTTTGCCATCGCATCCGCAGGCATATCGTTCGCCAAGCCGCCTATGCGCGGATATGCAGTTGTAAATCTTGCGCCGCATATAAGCTCTATAATATCGTATATTTTCTCTCTTTCGGTGAAAACCCATAGCAGCATGGACACAGCACCGGCATCCTGGCACATAGCGCCAATAGCCATAAGGTGCGATGATATTCTGGCAAGCTCGCAGCACAAGGTACGTATCCACTGGGCGCGGGGCGGCGCTTCAACGCCCACTGCATTCTCGCACGCCAATATGTAGGCTATGTTATTGTGCAGCGGAGAGATATAGTCCAACCGATCGGTATACGGCAGAAACTCATGCAACCCCATGTTTTCTGATATTTTCTCCATGCCGCGATGCAGGTAGCCAACCTCTGGAACGCATTTGCGAACCGTTTCGCCGTCCAGCCGCAACAGCAGCCGAAGCACGCCATGTGTTGCCGGATGTTGCGGACCCATATTCAGCACTATATCATGTTCAAGCGGATCGTCCATTTCAATAGACACATCGTTCTTCATCAACTGCTTGAATATTTTATCCTGACGGATAAAATTCATCCGTTTAATTTCTTCTGCCGTATTCAGATATAAATCTTTATCCATTTGAGTTTTGCCATATAGTTTTAATCAATTCCTAAATTACATAAAACTAATCAGAATACAAAAAAATATATATATTTATGAATAATTATTCATAAAACAAGGGCTTTTAATACGTATTGAAACACAAACTAACAGCCTTCCTTCATGTAACATTTTCGCTATATCATACTCTATTCTCATTTTATTTCCTTATATTTGAGGCTTTATTTCCATAACATTTTTAACTATAATCATGCGTAAAATTATTGAATGCGTTCCCAATTTTTCTGAGGGACAAAATCCTGAAATCATTAATGCTATCGCCGATGCGATAAGAAATACTCCCGATGTTACTCTTCTTGATGTCGATCCGGGAAAATCTACCAATCGTACGGTTTATACTTTTGTCGGCGATCCAAAATCTGTTGTTGAAGGTGCTTTAAGTGCTGCACGCGTTGCCCGCAAACTCATTGATATGCGCCACCAAAAAGGCGAACATCCGCGTATGGGTGCGATGGACGTTTGCCCGTTCGTGCCCGTTGCAAATGTTACGATGCAGGAATGCGTTGAATGCTCCAAAGAATTTGCCCGCCGTGCTGCAGAGGAACTTAATGTGCCATTTTATTTGTATGAAGAAGCACAGGATAAAGAATATCGTAAGCGCCTTCCAGATATAAGACATGGCGAATATGAAGCGATTCCAAAGCGTATTATTTTGCCGGAATGGAAGCCTGATTTTGGTCCTGCTGAATTTGTTCCAGAATGGGGAGCGACTGTTACCGGCGCCCGTTTCTTCTTAGTTGCCTATAATATCAACATCTTAGGCACAAGCCAGCAGGCTCATCGCATTGCACTTAATTTGCGTGAAGCAGGTCGCGGCGAAGGAGAACCCGGAAAACTCAAGGAAGTAAAAGGTCTCGGCTGGTTTGTTGACGAATACAATATGGCGCAAGTATCAATGAATCTTACTAATTACAAGGTTACGCCTGTTCATGTTGCGTTCGAGGAAGTTATCAGCGAGGCGAAAGCTCTTGATATTGCAGTTGCAGGTTCGGAGCTTGTCGGACTTATCCCGCTTGAAGCGATGCTCATGGCTGCCGATTATTACATGCAAAAGGAAAACCTCATGATTGTTGATGAGGAGCAAAAAATCCGCCTTGTGATGGAGCGTTTGGGCTTAAATTCCATATCGAATTTTGACCCGAAGAAGCGCATTATTGAGTATATGATTAAAGACGATAACGCCGAACCATTGGCAAGCCTCACTTTGCGAGGATTTATCGAAGAGATTGCAAATCGTTCATCTGCTCCGGGCGGCGGTTCTGCATCTGCGGCTATTGCGGCTATTGGTGCGGGTTTAGGCTGCATGGTTGGTCAGCTTACTTATGGTATCCGCAAATTTGAAAATGTCGATAAGGAGATGCGTGTTTCGATTCCGCCGTTGTATAATGCCGTGAAAAATCTTATTCCGATGGTCGATGCCGACACGAACGCCTTCAACGATTATATGGAAGCGTTGCGTTTGCCGAAAAACACTGATGAAGAAAAGGCTGAGCGTAGTGCAAAAATGCAGGCAGGTTTGAAAAAAGCCATCGAAGTGCCGCTTGCTACAATGAAGCATGCTGATGGTGCTTGGGCTGCGATGATTGAGGTTGCGAAATATGGCAATATTGCCTCAAAATCTGATGTTGAAGTTGGTGCAAGGGCTTTAGAAATGGGTATCTGGGGAGCATATAAAAATGTTCTTATCAATCTTGGCGGCATAAAAGACGAGATATTTATTAAAGAAAAAACAGACGAAGCTACGAAAATCAAAGATAGAGCAGTCGAAAAAATGAATATCGTCTTAGATATATTAGATAATCGATGATTTATGAATAAATATTCATAAATTGTAAGGGCAGAAGATTTTCTGCCTTTTTTTGTTGCAGTGCATCAAATAAACCCGTGATTGATATTTACAAAAATA
>JAVBOP010000024.1:0-6636 GCA_031550405.1 Kapaibacterium sp. (SeqCode) | reverse complement strand
ATGATGTTGTTATCTGCTTTAATTATCGTACAGATAGATTGCGCGAAATCACTACAGTATTAACACAAAAAGATATGCCAGAGGAAGGAATGCAAACAATTCCTCTAAGATATTATACCATGACAACTTACGACGAGACTTTTAAAAATGTAAACGTGCTTTATACCAAAGATAATGTTGAAAATACGATAGGTGAAGTTGTTGCTAATAATGGACTTAAGCAGTTGCGAATAGCTGAAACAGAAAAATATGCTCACGTTACCTTCTTTTTATCTGGAGGTCGCGAAGAAATATTCAAAAATGAAGAGAGAATTTTAATTAATTCGCCTAAAGTAGCAACTTACGACTTGCAACCTGAGATGAGTGCTCCTCAAATCAAAGATGCATTACTTGCTGAACTTAATAAACAAAAATTTAATTTTATAGCATTAAATTTTGCCAATGGAGATATGGTTGGGCATACTGGAATTAAGGAGGCAATATTAAAAGCTGTTAAAGCTGTTGATAATTGTCTAAAAGAAGTTGTTGAAACGGCACAAGCAAATGGCTATGATTGTTTAATTATTGCCGATCATGGTAATGCTGACCATGCTATTAATGAAGATGGTTCACCAAATACGGCACATTCTCTTAACCCTGTGCCTTGCATATTAGTTAGCGATAAAAAGCAATTTTCATCAATAAAAGATGGCAGATTATGTGATGTAGCTCCAACAGTATTAAAAATAATGGACTTAGAAATTCCAAAAGAAATGACAGGAAATGTACTTGTATAGCTTGATTCTATCCTTCAACTTACTAAGCCTCATTATTTAAAAATAACGTGGCTTTTTTTATATTTTATGAATATTTTTTCATAAAACTGCTTGCTTGTTATGGTTGTGAAGAAAGAGAATTATGTTCAAATATTTCTCTTTTTGTTGTATATTTGTAAGGTATTTTTGCAGGTTGTTGCAAAAAATACAGGCTGTTTCTCAGAAATAAGAATTAAGATTATGGCTAAAATAATAACTATTTCTAATCAGAAAGGCGGAGTTGGCAAGACAACAACTTCAATTAATCTGTCTGCTTCGTTGGCGGCAAGCGATAAAAATGTGCTGCTTGTTGATATTGACCCGCAGGCTAATGCTTCGTCGGGCGTGGGAATTGACATTGCTACTTTGGACAGGACAGTTTATGAGGTAATGGTCAATAATATCCCTGCAAAAGAGGCGGTACTTGCAACTGAAATGCCGAATTTATCTTTGCTGCCATCGCACATAAATCTGGTTGGGGCTGAGATAGAAATGGTTAATTTTGAGAATCGCGATTTGGTGTTAAAGCATGTTTTAGATCAGGTTGCAAATGATTATGAATATATTTTTATCGATTGCCCTCCTTCTTTGGGCTTGCTAACACTCAATGCGCTGTCAGCGGCTCATTCCGTTTTAATACCTGTGCAATGCGAATATTATGCTTTGGAAGGGCTTGGACAGCTGCTGAATACCATCTCGATAGTTCGCCAGCATATTAATCCTAATCTTGATATTGAGGGTGTTCTTTTGACAATGTTTGATTCGCGGCTGCGCTTATCGTCGCAGGTTGTTGAAGAAGTCAAAAGCCATTTTAAGGATAAGGTTTTTAAAACCGTAATCCATCGCAATGTGAGATTGGCAGAATCTCCAAGCCATGGCATGCCTGTTATATTATACGATGCGTTGTGCTCCGGCGCTACGAATTATATGGAACTTGCCAAAGAAATAATAAGCAATTCGAAAAATTAATTTAACTAACTAAAGACAAAATTATGAATTATGAGATAATAGATTCTAATTCATTTGATATTATCGGCGTTGAAATGCGTGTATCAAATGTGCCGGAAAATGCCGCAAACGATATGAGTACTTTATGGGGGAAATTTATGGTGCGTGATATTATAAATATTTTGCCTAATAAAGTCAGTACAGAGGTTTATTGTGTCTATATGGACTATGCTAATGATGGTTCGTTCACGGCTGTCATAGGGTGCCGCGTCAATTCTATAGAACAAATTCCTAAAGGCTGTGTCGCAAAACACATTCCTGAATTCAAAAGTAAATGTTATAAAACTTCTGGTAAATTGCCAGATTGCTTGATTGAGTTATGGAAAGAGGTTCGGATGGATAATACTATTGAGCGGGCATATTTTATCGATTATGAAAAATTTGGTGAACGTGCAGGCGATATAGATTTTTATATAGAAAATGCAGAACCAGAAATACATGTATCTATAAAATAATAAATTATACTATGCAGATTTATTAATAAAAATTAATTTTTTACAATCATGAATAACGCTAAAAATATTATTGTAATTTCAGCACCAAGCGGCGGCGGAAAATCAGTTGTTTCAAAATATATTTTGGCAAATTTCCCTGAATTTAAATTCTCCATATCCACAACAACTCGAACCAAACGCAGTGATGAAGCTGATGGAGAACATTATCATTTTGTTACCAAAGATGAATTTTTGAAAAAAGTGAAAAATGATGAATTTGTGGAATATGAGGAAATTTTTGGAAATTATTACGGAACATTAAAATCGGAAGTGGAAACTGCCTTGCTTAACAGTGAAAAATTGCTTTTTGATATTGATGTAAAAGGTGCATATTCAATAAAAAAATATTATCCCAACAATGCAATATTAATTTTTCTTAATCCTCCGTCTATTGAAATATTAGAAAATCGGCTGCGAAATCGGCAAACTGAAACAGAAGAGCAAGTAAAAAAGCGTATCGCTCGAGCAAAAATGGAAATAGAAATGAGCCAAAATTTTGACTATATCATTTTAAACGATAATTTAAACGACGCATTAAGAGAAATAGACAAAATTATTAAAAAATATTCATAAATCTATCGAATTATGCGAATAGCTATAAGATACATGTTATTAAAGATATCTCTTTGAATGGAAAACTATGCCTACTATTTATATTGATGATAAAAAAATTGAAGCAAAAAATGGCGAAACTATAATTGCTGCTGCTTTTAGAAATGGACTCGAAATACCTCATTTTTGCTGGCATCCTGAGCTTTCTGTAGCCGGAAATTGCAGAATGTGTCTCGTTGAAATCGGAACGCCTAAACGAAATCCTGATGGGAGTTTTGCTAAAGATGATGAAAATAATTTAATAATTGGTTATATGCCAAAGCTGCAAATAGCATGTAATACTATAGTTAGCGATGAAATGCATGTTTTGACAAAATCATCAAAAGCAGTCAAAGCCCAAGAAGCAGTTATGGAGTTTTTGCTTATAAATCATCCGCTTGATTGCCCAATTTGCGATGAAGCAGGGCAATGTAAATTGCAGGAATATTCGTTTAATCACTCGGCTGGCGAGAGTCGTTTTGAGGAAAATAAGAATCCCAATCCAAAGCGAATTGATTGGAACGACAAGGTAATGTATGATGCCGAACGGTGTATTTCCTGCTCTCGCTGCATCCGATTCACTAAAGAAATTGCGAACGAAGATATTTTGACTTTCATAAATCGAGGCGATAAAGTGCGAATTGAACGCTTTGATGATGCCAAAATTCAGAATGAATATTCTATGAATATCATAGATAGCTGTCCTGTTGGAGCTTTGACCAGCAAGGATTTTCGGTTCAAAGCGCGTGTTTGGGAAATGAGTTTTAATGATTCGATTTGTCCGGGCTGTGCAAAGGGCTGCAATATAAAAATCGGCGTACGAAATAATGAGATTTTAAGGCTTGAACCTCGTGAAAATCAATATGTTAATAAGTTTTATATGTGTGATTTTGGGCGTATAAATCAGTATAAATTTGTTAATGAGAACCGCATTTTATATCCGCAAATAAATCAAAACAATTGCACACTATCAGAAGCTGTTGATGCAGCAGCTAAAAGCATTAAGTCATTTAAACCTAATGAGATACAATTTCTTGCATCGCCGCTTTCATCTAATGAAAACAATTATATGCTTTTGCTGCTTGCAAGTAGTATGAAAGCAAAAATTAATTTTATTTATCGAAATGATACCAATTTTGGCGATAAATTTTTAAAGCAAAACGACAGAAGCCCTAATCGTAACGGTGTTGAATCATTAGGTATTACAGCAATTAATCAGTCTCAATTAATATCACAAATTAATTCTGAAGATATAAAATGCTTATATATTCTTGATGAAAATTTTGAATTTACACAGGATTTGATGTCCGCATTGCCTAAATTAAAATTTGTGATATTACATACGTTCAACAAATCTGCTGCTGCAAAACATGCAGATGTATTATTTCCTGCAGCAACTTACGCAGAATATGAAGGCACATTTACCAATACCGACAAACGGGTGCAACATTTCGTGCCTGCATTAACTACTACAAAGGTTCGCTCTATGTTGCCTCATAATTCGTACATGAGCAGGCTTGACGTCTTTGGTTCTCATAATGACAAATGGAATCAGCATGAAAGTCGTGAAAATGTATGGGCAAGTTGGCAAATAATTCGAGAATTATTAAAAAAAATTAATAATTCGTGCGAATTTAAAACTGCGGAACAGATATTTTTAGATATTGCTAAGAAAAATTCTAATTATGCAGGAATGTCTTATGATTTACTTGATAAATATCAAGGTGTTACGCTTGGCAAGGCATCAAATCCAGATGAAATAATAGCCCCATATCATGCAAATAAAATGCGACCATAAGGTATAATTACTTACTTCCACTATAAATGATTGATATAGATAAGATTAGGAAAGATTTTCCAATATTGCAAAAGCAAATACACGGTAAGCCGCTTGTTTATTTAGATAATGCAGCAACTACGCAAAAGCCCAAAAGTGTCATCGACAGTATCGTTGAATACTATAGCGAATACAATAGCAATATCCATCGTGGCGTGCATTATTTGAGCCAGAAAGCTACCGAAAAATATGAAGAGACACGCGATATTGTGCAGCAGTTTATCAATGCCAAAAGTAGAGATGAAATTGTTTTTGTGCGTGGGGCAACCGAAGCAATTAACTTAATTGCAGCGACTTATGGTGTTGAGAATATAAACAGGAACGATGAAATTCTAATATCCCACATGGAGCATCATTCAAATATAGTGCCCTGGCAACTGCTGTGCGAACGTACCGGCGCAAAGTTGACTGTTGCCCCTATTGACGATGATGGAAGTATAATTTGGGAGGATTTTATCCGGCTTTTATCGGCTCGAACCAAGCTTGTTTCCATTGCCCATATCTCCAATTCGCTTGGCACGATTAACCCTGTTGACGATATAATTGCTGAAGCTCACAAGCGCAATATTCCCGTTCTGGTCGATGCAGCACAGTCGATACAGCATTTGAAACTTGATGTGCAGCAGATGGATTGCGATTTTCTCGTTGCTTCCGGGCATAAAATGTATGCTCCAACCGGCACAGGCTTTTTGTATGCAAAAAAGGAAATTTTAGAAAAAATGCCGCCATATCAGGGTGGAGGCGATATGATACTTTCTGTTTCTTTTGATGATACTGTCTATAATGTTCTGCCGTACCGTTTTGAGGCTGGCACTCAAAACATCTCTGGCGTGATTGGGTTGGGCGAAGCTATTAAATATATTGAAAGCATAGGGTTAGAAAATATACAGCTGTATGAAAATGAGCTTCTGGAATATGCTGCATCGCTCTTAAGCCAAATAAACGAACTAAGAATTATAGGCACATCGCCACATAAATCAAGCATAATATCATTCATCCTTCAAGGCATACATCCGCATGATATTGGCACTTTTTTGGATGCCGACGGCATTGCGGTTCGAACCGGACACCACTGCACCGAGCCAATTATGCAGCGGTATGGCATTCCAGCGACAACCCGTGCCTCGCTGGCATTTTACAATACTAAAGAGGAAATTGAGATTTTGGCAAATTCCATCAAGAAAATCATAAAAATGTTTGCCTGACACCAATAGCAAGTTTTATGAAAAAATATTCAGAATATTTTCTTATATTTGCATTAATATATGAGTTGCTGTAGTTGCGGGGTGCAACTGTATGCCGTGTATTCTAAATAAAAATTAATGATAGAAATGATGTATGAATAACCATATTTTTGATATGATGATTAATGTTTTTGGCAAAATTTCTGTTATGCAGTTGCTCGGATGACTTGCTATGTCTTGTTTTGTAGCGGCGAGCCTTTCTTTTGGGTTGGTTGGATGCAGCAGTAATCAGCCGACAGACGAAATCGAATATGTGGTGAACATGAACAACCCGAAAACCACCGAAGTCCAAAAAGAAATAAACCAAATGCTCAACGTTTTGGGTGTTTTCCCTGCGACCCTGCAGAAGAAAGTCGTTGAAAAAGACGGGATTGTGAAGGAGTTGTCGTGGTTTGACCCCATCACTTGAACCGAACACGACTGTCGCTCAATGAAGGATTGAGCGACAGTAAACAGACTGTTTATGAAGAAGAAATGTTTTTTTCTGAAAATGAAACTTCTCGATATTGTCGTCGTATAATGACAAGGACAGATAATGGAGTGACGATGAAGATTAAAATGGCTCCAGGAGGGGAAAAACAGGATCTTAATGAACCAGATAATAATTGGAATGTCGAGTGGAGTGGTAAATATGTGTGGAGCGATGATAAGATACAGCAATATTACTA
>JAVBOP010000117.1:0-35160 GCA_031550405.1 Kapaibacterium sp. (SeqCode) | reverse complement strand
TATTGCCCTTATTGCCTGCATGAATGGCAGAATAGTTTATAACACAAACATAGGCGCTATCTCCGAGCCGACAATTATTAAAAATTATTCATTATTCCCCAATCCCGCGAGCGACGACTGCACATTGAGCATGGACATGACCGAAGCCGGCAGCATAAGCATCAGCCTTTCCGACATGCTCGGCAGAGGTATAATGCAGATATACGACGGCTATGCGGATGCAGGTACATTCAGCAAGGCATTCAATACCAAGCACTTAGCCAGCGGCGTATACAGCGTTATCATCCGCAGCGGCGACAAGGCAAAAGCAGAAAAACTGATAATAAACAGGTAGGTTTTATAATCACAATCATGTATAGCCGTTGCATGCAACGGCTATACGATTAAATTTTAAATCATCAACACCCCGCTGCTGCGCAGCACCCCTCTACAAGAATGGAATAGTGTAACTGCCAATATTTACATGATGTTATACATTCTCCTTCGCCTGAAGGGGTAGGATAGGATTAATTAACATATCTTGATAACGGTTGAGTATAAGAATTGCAGCTAATGCCTCTTCTTTTTATAAGCTATATCTCAATATTTCCCTTGATGGATTCGAATGTTTTTTTGCCGATACCATGCACTTTCATAATGTCTTCTTTGCGTGAGAATGGTTGCTGCTTGCGGTATTCGATGATTTTATCAGCCGTTTTTTCGCCGATACGGTATAGCTTCTGAAGCTCGGATTTGGATGCGGTGTTTATGTTTACCTTGCCGCTAAATTCACTTTTTTTGATTTTCGGTTCGACTTTTTTTACCACAGTGTCTTGCGCAGCCAGTTCTGCAACAGGTTCATTCTCAATATTTGAACCAACATAAGTTGTTTTATTCACTTCACTTACACTGTCAAGCACAGCTAAAAGCTCTTCGTTGGAAATGCGATTGTCTTTTTCCGGTTTATATGCGTATTTACCTACAATGCCGAGAGTTATGCCCAAAATTAATAGCAATGCAACAGTCAGCTCTGCATCCGAAATACCGAGTATCCTTTTGATTTTATCGAATTGCTTGCTGGATTTCACATTAAAATGAATTTTTATTCATAAATATGTCGATTTATTCACCCGAAACAGTCATTTCACTAATTTTAAACGAAGGCACTTGCAAAGTCTTGCGGTGGTCTGTGTTATTTGCAATCATTTCAATGCCATTCAACATACCAACAATATTTCCAGAAATTGTGATTTCCGAAACAGGATAAGCTAACTCACCATTTTCAATCCACATACCGTATGCTCCTTTTGAAAAATCGCCCGTAGTTGTGGTCGTTCCCTGCCCCAAAGTTTCATACAGCAAAAGCCCTTTATCAACAGATTTGATTAAATCCGATTCAGAATATTTGCCTTTTTCCAAAATCAGGTTTGATATGCCGGACGCAAAACCATTGTTTGGCAAATTAAGTTTTTTTGCAGAATACGTATTTAATAAATAATTTTTCAATATGCCGTTTTCGATAATAATATTTTCACGAGAAGGAATACCTTCTGAATCAAATGGTCGTGAGCCTAAAGCACCAATTAGCAGCGGGTTATCTTTTAAAATGAAGTTTTTATTAGCAATTTGTTCATTTATTTTATTCACAAAAACAGATTGGTGCATATAAATATTGCGCCCATTCAGGCATTGCAAAAGAAAGCCAATCACCGAAGACGCAACATATCTGTCAATAATCACAGGAACTGTTTGTGTTGCTACTTTTTTTGCATTTTGCAAGCGGGTTGCCCTTTCGACAGCAATCTTGGCAATTTCATCTATTGGCATTAAATTACGTGGACTTATAGCAGAATCATACCAACCTTCCTGCGTGGCATTTGTATCTCTTCCCGATTGCAAATAAACTCCAACAGAACAATCCGATGTTTTGTAGCTTTCCGAAAATCCATTAGATAAAATTAAAAAATATTCACTTTCATTTGTGCTGTATCCAGAACCGGCAGATAGTGTAATTCTCTTGTCTTTAAGGCAGATAGCCTCAAGATCTCTTGCAATTTTAATTTGAGTTTCAGGAGAAATATCTTTCACTTCATCTGAATATAATTTTAAACTTTCTGGATTGATGGTCAATTTTTCAAATTCAGGGAAAACAGCAAACTCGTCAGCGGAAGCATATTTTGCCCTTTCCACAGCATTATCAAGCAGATTATTCAGTGTATCCTCTGAAAAATCAGAAGTTGCAGCTGTTGCAATTTTATTGTCCAAATTCACGAGCAAGGAAAGTGAAGTCGAACCGGCTTCCTGCAATTCTTCAACCTCGCCATTCCTGATTCCCACATTAAAAGATTTATCTTTATGAATCGCGACTTTGATTTGTGCGCCTTTTGCCTTGCCTCTTTTAACGAGCTTTTCCGCAATCGAAATATAATTTATTTTATTCATAGCATTTTACAGTCAAAATATAAACCGTAAAATAACGAATTTAATATAAACTACAGCAATAAATCAAAAAAATACAATATCGCGCGCAAAAAAAAAGCCTGACATTTGCATAATTCAGGTTGAGAAATAGAAGAGGCATTGTTCCTTTATTGTCATGGATTAATTCGCTTTTTGAAAAGTATATCGTTTTTCGGCATAATCGATTGATATGTGTACGAAAATTTAGATTTTTACGCTCAATGTTTTGCGTTTCGCTATTTTCCAATGTAATATTTTGCTCTGGAAATATTTTTTCATAACAATCTGTAAAATAATAAATTATAAAAATGTCGTCCGAATGTTTCAGCTACATTTTACAATATTCGTCCGTTCGTTTTCCGTTGCTTGAAAATTAAAATTACACCGATGATATTGCAGCAAAGTAAAAGCGATATGAAGATTGTATAACAAAGTTTTGTATTATTTATGAAAAAAAATTAATAAATGTGTTCTATATTGAAGCGGATGGAAAAATATTGGCTGTTTCTATAAATAATTTTGTTATTTTTGTGGTTTAAAAATTATTATGCTAATTATTACTTTTAACTTTAGATAGGTCTGTTTGATGGAAAACAAAAATGAGTTTATTATGCTGCATCGCATATTTGCTGTACTTTCTTTTCTGGTGATTTTTATTATGATGGCTGTAACAGCGCAGCCATCGGTGCCGTTTTGGGATTGCGGCGAGTTCTTGACGGCGATGACTTGGCAGCAGGTGCCACATCCCCCTGGTTCTCCTTTGTTCCTTTTGCTTGGGCGGCTGTTTCAAATAATTATACCGTTTGGCGATCTTGGATGGCGGGGCAACATGCTTTCCGTAACGATGAGCGCTGCAACTATTCCGCTTCTATATTTGATAATAGTGCTTGTTATCAAGAACTTTAAAAAAGAAAAAATCGACACGCTTGGTGATGCTCTGGCTGTATATGGTTCGGCATTAATAGGAGCATTGGCTTTGGGATTTAGCGGAACATTCTGGTTTAATGCAGTCGAGTCTGAGACGTATAATACGGCATTGCTTGGCGTTACCATCGTGATGTACCTTATGATGCGCTGGACGCAGGTTGCTGATGAGCCGGGCAATGAGCGGTATATAATGTTATCGCTGTATATTATAGGGCTTTCCATGGGACTGCACCAGCCATCGCTTCTGGTCATATTCACCATGATACTGATTATTTATTTCCGCAAATATCAAGCAACTTTAAAAACATTTCTGGGACTTACCGCCATTGGATTGCTTTCTTTCTACCTGATATATGATATTATTGCCATATCGCTGCCGGCATGGCTTGCAGGACGTTCTGCCGCAAGAGACGAAGCATACGAGTTTGCGATACAAAACAGCGCAGGGATGAAGCTATTCGCAATTGCACTTATTATAGCTGTTAGCATTTTATTTGCATGGGCATTAAAGAAAGGAAAGAATTTTGTTGCATTGACTGCATTTGGCTGGCTGGTTGTATTATTCTCATTTACAGTATATGCGCATGTATTAATCCGCTCTAATTCCAATCCGCCTATGGACGAGAATGACCCGCAGGACTTCCATGTGCTGGCATCATATCTAAGCCGCGAGCAATATGGTTCTGCTCCTACATGGCCCAGACGTTACCACAAGGAAGATTATTATGTTCGCCAGTACAATAAGAAGGATGTAAATGGCAACTATATATATGGTCAATGGAATCCTGCTGGACGCAAGACTATAACACGTAAGGATGGCAGCCAAATCTGGGGTGATGACTGGAATAATGTCAATACGGCGGGTGAGTTGGCATATCTATGGAAGTATCAGACAAACCACATGTATTTCCGCTATTTCTTCTGGAACTTTGTAGGGCGCAAGAGCGATGTGCAGGATGCAGGCGTGGCATGGTTCGACAATCGCGACAACGAGACGCTTAACTACAAGTCAGGCTATGCGGACAACTTCCCTGTGAAATTCTATGCCTTGCCGCTGCTGTTCGGGCTGATAGGATTATATTATCACTTCAAGCGCGACCCGAAAATGGCACTGGTATACCTTGCCTCTTTCCTTGTGCTGGGTGTCCTGACCGCCTTGTATCAGAACCAGCAGGAACCGCAGCCCCGCGAACGTGATTACTTCTATGTTACATCATTTCTCGTGTGGTGCTTGTGGATAGGCATGGGAGTATATGCAATTATAGATACTATTGCCAAAAAGAAAAACAAATCAATGGCAATGTCGGCTCTTGTGCTTGCCGTATCGCTTGTGCTTGTGCCTGTGAATATGGCTGTTGGAGGCATTAAGATATATAGCCGTGCCGGCAATTATATTCCATTCGATTATGCCTATAACATATTGCAGAGCGTTGAACAGGATGCGATTGTATTTACCAATGGTGATAATGATACTTTCTCCGTGTGGTATTTGCAGGATGTAGCCGGTGTCCGCCGCGACGTAAGGATATGCAATTTATCGCTGGGCAATACACTGTGGTACGTTACTCAGCTAAAGAATTGCCAGCCTTGGGGAGCAAAGAAGCTGCCGTTGACATTTTCCGATGAAAGCTTGCAGGTAGATGAAACGGATGCTAAGGCTCTGAGCTATGACTTCGGAGAGGCGCAAAATGTAACAATACCAGTTAAGCGCGAGGTATTGGAGAGGTTTACGAATGATCCAACCATACTTGATGCAGGCAATATGTCATTCATATTTACCGGCAAACCTTATCGCCAGACAGAGCAGGGCAAGCAGATATACATGTATGCCGTTAGCACTAAGCTGGTGCTTGATATTCTGAAAACAACCAAATTCGAGCGTCCCGTTTATTATTCGACCTCTGTTGGCAAGGACAATTTCTTTGGATTGGAGCCTTATTTCAGGCAGGAAGGTTTGTGCTATCGTATATGCCCCGTAAAGCAGCAGCCGCAAAGCAGCGAATACGCATATAATGAAACAGTTATGGATGAAATATTAATGAATATTAATAATTCGAATGACTATTCCAAGACACAAAAATATGGCTTGAAACTAAGGAATCTGAATAATTCATCGGTATATTTCGACGATGTGCACAGGCAGTCAATGGAAATATACAGACGCATATATATCCCTTACGCCGATTATCTGGTGAATAAAAAAGACCCTGACAAGGCTAAAAAAATCCTGAGCGTGATGCGCGCCAATATATCCGACGAACAATTCCCAATGCAATATGATATGGAGCACCGTATGGCATATATTTACGAGCAAATCGGCGATGATGCGAGCAAGGAATATTATGCGCGCATGGGCATTAAGAGTTGTGAAGATATTATTAATAAATTTTCAGAATCTAATTTAGACTTTACGAACAGAGATTTTGGCATAGCTGTGCAAACGCTGCAATATGAAGAGTTCGGACGATATTATGGACCATACCATCTTGCCACAGAAATGTACAAAATGGTCGGTGATTATGCCGCAGCACGCAGCACGCTGGAGAAATTGTCAGCGAAAGTATCTGTCATTAAATCCCAGTTTCAAGCCAGCGGTGCAACTAATACCGAAGATTTCCAGCGTATTGTGTACAATGAAACCAATCTTAAAGTCAATATCATGAGCTTGGGCATTGATGAGCTGGAAAAGAAAGGCGATTTGAATGCTGCTCTGGATGCCGCGCGGGCAGTGCAGGCAAGCATGGAAGCCGACACAACCAATCCAATGCTTCGTTATTTTATGCCGACAATATCAACCCGCATAAAAGAATTGGAAGTGAAGCTCGGCATTTCAAAGCCGCAGGATGACACAGTTAAAGACATTGTTGTGCTGCCGCAATAATAGCGTTAAAGCCCGTTCTCATGCGGGCTTTTTTTTGATTGACTATTGTTTTATTTTTTGTATATTTGCGAAAAAAATTTGTATTCCGTGACTAAACATATTCCTAATCTAATAACAATCTGTCGGCTTTTTCTTGCAATTGCCTTTTTTTACTTATATTTAAATGATAATGTCGCTAACAGTTATCTGTTCATGGCTACAATCATTTTTTTCATTGCGGCGATTACGGATACTCTGGACGGATGGCTTGCAAGAAAGCTGAATGCTGTTAGCAAATGGGGAGAAATCGTTGATCCGCTTATTGATAAGGTACTTACTTTTCTTGCATTTGTGGCGTTTGCCAATACTAAAATAGTCGAAATATGGATGGTTGCAATAATTATTGCACGAGATGTGATTACAACTGTTTTGAGAATGGCATTCTTTACAAATAAAAATATTCCTACGTCAAAATCTGCGAAATTTAAGACATTTATTCAAATGAGTTTTATTTTTATTATCTTGATATTACAATCGCTAAATGAGCTAACTATCTATAATTACAATGACATAATTTATTCTGACTGGACGTATTATACGATGCTTGGAATAACTGTGCTAACTGTCTGGACTATGTTGGAATATTTGCTAAAAATCAATCAGATTAATAAAAAAAAACGTGCGGGCATGATTTAGAACAACTTTTACATATTATGCAGCAATAGAAAGCGGCTAATATTATTAAAATCTTTTAATATTTCCATGTTTTTAAAATATTTGCTAAATATATCAGCTAATTCATTTTCCTGACCGAAACCAAATTCCAACAGTAACTTTCCATTCTGATTTAATAAAATGTTTAATCTATCTGCGATAATTCTATAAAATGTTAGCCCATCGGCTGCATCTGTCAAAGCAATTTTAGGTTCGAAATACAATTCAGGCGACAAATTTTCATAATCATTATATGAAATATATGGTGGATTACTTATTATCATATCAAATTTTTTATCAGGCAAATATTTGCTGACATCTACGCATAACATATTGATATTACGTAGGTTTATATTTTTTTTGTTTCTTAATGCAACAGAAATAGCCTTGCTCGAAATATCAATTCCCGTAACGTTTGCATGAGGAAAATTTTTCGCAAGCGCCAAAGCAATGCAGCCAGAGCCGGTGCCAATATCCAAAATGTTACAATTATGAATATTTTTTAATAATTCTTTGTTTATAATATATTCAACAAGCTGCTCAGTTTCGGGACGAGGAATGAGAACATCCGAAGTAATTTCGATTTTCAGCCCATAAAAATCTACAGAGCCGCATATATATTGCAGCGGTTCATGAGTCGCTCGTCTTTCAATAACTTGCTGGTATTTAAAGACTTCGCTTGCACTCATCAGGCGATTGGCAAGCAAAATATCAAGAGGCTTTATATTGCATATCTCGCACAGCAAAAGTTGCGCATTCAGGCGTGGATTTTCAATATTAAAATTCTCCAAATATTGAGCCCCATTTTGCATCGCCGAGCTGAAACTATTTGGCTCTAAGTTTTTTTTCATAATCTATCTGATTTTATAGCTACAAATATACGAAAAGGCGAAAACATTTTTGCTTCGCCAACACTATATTTATGAATTTTTATTCATAAATCATTCGATAATTGGGAGGTTGAACAGGCCGGTTTTGTTGAAATATTGCGATAGCACGAAATATATTCCGGCAGGTAGATGACCGATGCGGTATACATTATTAGCCGATGCCGGTTCATATTCGGCAATGGTCTTGCCCAAACAGTCTATGAGCGTGATTTTGTTTGGCAGCTTGGAATTGCAAGATAAATATAAGAGTTCGTTGCTATAACTTATTGATATTACGTTAGTTATAACGTTATCAATAGAGTTGTTGATTGGAGTATGTTCTAAATTAATGATATTTCCATTTTCAGTAAATCCGACAAAATCATCAATCCCAATCTCGGAAATTGCTGCATTTTCCTGTGCCTCTAAATATAGGTAGCCAACAACATCATTGCTGTTAATGTAATCGTTATTTCCTATCACGAAATTTATTCGAGTGCTGTCGGCATTTATCAAATAATGCACAAAAGGGTTTTCGATAGATTCAATTCCTGTTAACTTGCAGTTGCTATATGCGGTTACATCTATTGTGCCTGCTATGCCTAATAATTTTTCATTTACCGTATTGATGTGTATTGGCAGGCAAATGGTATTTTCCGTTTTCAAAATGCCGGTATGATGAAAGGTTGCATTCTGTACCTGTGGCACCACAGCCCACGATTTGCCCATATTGTAAATAACAACCGAGTGGTCTGAATTAGTAATAACTCCATTGCCATCGCAATCTACGTAAGTGGCTGCAAGCGTGTCCCAAGCTATCACCTGTTGCGGTTGCCAAAGCGTGCTGGTTGGATTGCGCTTAAATGCACGGGTTTTATACGGTTCCAGAAGGTATTGCGAAATTAGGGCGTGGTCGATGGCATTAACCTCGCCATTGTTATCTGTATCGCCGGGCCAAACGTCGATATAGCTATGAATCCTGTAGCTGAATTTAGGGATATTGGGTATAACCAATTTAACTGCCGAATCCATAAAAACAGTTGCGCGCACTTTGCTTAATGTAAAATCCACTATTTCGCCATGAATTGCATTCGGATTCACAACGAAGTCTAAGTGTATGATTTTAGGATTGTCAGGCGAATTTGAATCTGCAGGCAATCCGGTGCCGGCTTCAACAACTATGCGAGCAATATCGGTATTGGTATCAACATCAAGCTGCACAATATGGTTAACGCTATTAAGACCCCAGTCCTCAGATATTTTCATGCCCGAATATTTGATACAGGAGGTCTTATTGTGCGAAAGTTCAAAAGCAACATTGCTACAGTGAGCAATGCTGTCAATTCTGATGTCGATACCGAAACTGAACGTTGCCGTAACAAAATTTGCCCTTTTGCCTTCAACATCGGTACGTTCAAAGCTAATGGTTTGAGAAAACAGCTGGTTACATGCGATTGCCAGTAAAATCAATGATATTTGTATATATTTAGCCATCTTTCTGCCTTAATAATAATAAATACTGTGTCGGCAATTATCATACCAAACTATAATAATAAATTGGCTGGATTGACTGCGCTACGGACGTATAAAAAAATACCCTCCGTGGATGTAACAGGAGGGTGAAATTATGAACTTTTTTTAATTATCGATACTATCGTTTCAACTGATTGATTTCCCCAAGCATGGAATCGCTCACGGTAACTGTGCGTGAAGCGGCTTCAAATGCCCGTTGGGTGGAAATCATATCCGTAAACTGGGTAGTTAAATCGACATTGGATTGTTCCAAAGCATAGCCTACGACCTGCGTCGTTGGAAATATTTCAATAGCGGTTCCAATCACTGGGTCGCCGGAGTTTGGTGAAGCTGAAAAATAATTATTGCCTGTGCGCACAAGCCCTTCGTTATTCGCAAAGCGCGCTATGGCTATTTGCCCCAGTATATCCGTTTCGCCGTTAGTAAATGCGCCGAGGATTCTGCCTTGTCCGTCTACGGTAAGATTTTCCAATTCTCCAACAGTAAAGCCGTCTTGAAGCTCAAAATTAGCAGTGCTGTCGGCAGCGAATTGCTTTAAGCCATGAGTGATATTGTTTGGGTCGGCTAATTGAATTTGTATGGGAAATGCGAAGGAATTAGTGCCCAACGCCGTATTAATGTCCGCAGAAGTTATGTTTATGGCAAGCGGTGATTGCAGTGTGCCGTCAGCATTAAACTGTATTAATGTTTCGCTGATAGGGACGCTGGTACCGTCAATTTCGGCAGCAAGATTCCATTCGTCGGCATTGGTTGTTTTTTCAAAGACAAAGGTCAAAGTTCTCGCTCCGCCGGTATTGTCGTATATGGTCATGCTGGTTTTTCTAATACTGTCTGCGCCGGGGTTTGCATTTGCATTCAAGTTGCCGACAATATTAACATTTTGCGTTTGCCGCGGCAGCGATATTGTATTCCAAGGTATTTGCACATTGGATAACGTTCTATCCAGCCTGTTCGTCCCATCGGAATTGCGCACTGTCTTGCCGGACGAATCTGTTTCGAGGTTATAGCCTCGTATGAATGCGCCAGTATTGTTATCGACAAGAAAACCCTCTTCATCGCGAGTGAATGCACCAGCACGAGTAAAGCGTTGCTGACCGTTATTGTTGCATATAAAAAAGCCATCGCCCTGCAATGCAACATCCAACGCTCGATTGGTATTTTCAATAACGCCTTGCGTCATATCCTGGCTGATGCTTGCCAGCTTTACTCCAAGCCCGAACTGCAATGGATTTTGCCCTCCGTTGCTGTATCTTGTTTCTGCGTCTGGCGATTTGCCGCGTGTATAAACCTGATTAAACTGCTCTGCGAAGTTTGCCCGATTGGATTTATATCCGACTGTGCTGGCGTTTGCCATATTGTTTGATATCACATCGAATTTCGATTGGTGTGCTTGCAGGGAGCTTGTTCCTATTGCAAGTGATCTTGATAAGCTCATTTAGTTACCCTCCATGGTATAATTGTATAAATTGTCCGTAAAATATAAGAATAGAGCTAATCTGCAATTAATATGCCATTCGCCTTCTATTTTGCACTGTATTGATATACATAGAGATAGCAATAATGCGTTTGCTTCATCCATTTGCCAATAATAACCATTTCACAATATTCGCCACGTCAGGTGGCATCAAAGATTTATGAATAAATATTCATAAATCATCTGATAATATTTTCAGCAGGTTATTTAGCGCTTGAGCGGCGAAATTTTTGGCAGTTTGAAAAAAAAATAGTAATTTAAAGACTAATTTTTTTCAAAACTATGAAATTATGAAAATAGATATATCTAGTTTAATGGAGCAAGCGAAGGTATTGCAGGCTGAATTTGAGGCTTCCAAAAAGAATGTTGAAAAAGTAACAGCGACGGGAGAATCTGGAGCGGGCATGGTTGTAGCAACAATCAACGGTGCAAATCATCTGTTATCCATTGATATTGCTCCAGAAATTATTAATTCCAATGAAAAAAAAATGCTGGAAGATTTAGTTGTGGCGGCGGTTAACAATGCTTATCAGCAAATAGCGGAATTAACGACAAAAGAGATGAATAAATTCTCATCAATGTTGCCAAATCTACCAAATTTACAAAACTTATAAATTATGCAATATACATCTGAAGCGATAGAACGCGCTGTTGAAATGCTTTCGACATTGCCTTCAATTGGTCGAAAAACGGCTCAGCGCCTAGCATACTTTTTATTAAAGCAAGATGAAAGCTATGTGAAAGACTTTAGCGATGCGATTACAAAGCTAAAGCAAAATGTGAAATATTGTCCGCAATGTTTTAATTATACAGAAACTGCGCCTTGTCCGATTTGTGTATCTGACAAAAGGAATGCCGGTATAATTTGCGTGGTGGCGGAGCCGAACGATGTTTTGGCTATAGAAAAGACCAATGATTTTAATGGAAAATACCATGTTTTGCATGGAGTTTTAAATCCGCTGGAAGGCATTGCGCTACAGGATTTGCGAATAAAAGAACTGATGGAGCGGTTAACATCGGTCGAAGAGGTTATACTGGCAATCAATCCGAGCATTGAAGGGGAAGTTACAATACAATATTTGGCAAAGTTGATAAAACCGCTGGGAATAACAGTCAGCAGAATAGCAAGTGGAATTCCGATTGGTTCGGCGATAGAATATTCGGATGAAGCAACATTATCAAGGGCTTTAGAGTCAAGAATCAGTGTATGATTTATTGATAAACAGTGAGAATACAATTATATTTTTTTAGTTATTGTGTGGAATTTGATTTACACAAATTAATTAAAATCACACTAATTGTGGAAAAATATTTTGTTTATAGCGAATATTGCAAAAAAATGAATAAAAAAAATTGGCAATATTCATATAATATTATATTTTTGTAGCTATGCCATTGTGGCATATTGGATAAAAGTGTAGTTGCGCCCGTAGCTCAATTGGACAGAGCGTTGGATTCCGGTTCCAAAGGTTGGGGGTTCAACTCCCTTCGGGCGTGCTTTTTTCCAGCAAGCATCTGCAATATCAAATTAAAGCATAAATATTGAAATTTTAAGTATATAAAAATTAAAAAATATTCAGAAATGAGCAATAACAATTCACAGGAAGAATTAGAAAACGAGAATGTACGGTCATCTGTGCAACAAGACAAAGGGGTAAATAATTTTGTACAAAAGTATAGCAAAGTAATAATATTATCAGCGGTTGCAATAATTGTTATTGTGGGGCTTGTGCTATTTATTCGTTCAAATAACGCTAAAAATGAGGCTAATGCAGCGAAAGCTCTTTCAAGGATTGAGAAATATTATCTTGAAGGCAGTTATGAAAACGCATTAAATGGTAATGACTCTTTGCCTACAGTCAGAGGAGAAAAAATTGTTGGTTTGGTGAAAATAGTTGAAGAGTACGGTTCGACAGCAGCAGGAGAGCGAGCAGCTTTATATGCAGCAGATTGTTATTTTAATTTGAAAAAAACATCAGATGCCAAAATTTATTACGAAAAAATATTGAAATCTGATATTGATGTTATTAAAACAGGCGGTTTGGCAGGTACGGCGGCTTGTAACGAAATAGATAAAAATTATTCTGAAGCTGCTGAAAATTATCTTAAAGCCGCCGAGCTAATACCTGATGATATGCAAAAATTAAGGTATATGTATTTTGCAGGTCTTTGCAAAGAAAAGTTAGGCGATACTGAGGCTGCTTTAAAAATATACAGAGATATTGTGAATTTAAATAAATATGGTGAGTTTAATAATCTTGCAAAATCAGGACTTGTTAGACTTGGCACAGATATTGAATAGGAAAGTTGTTTGTGGTGGAACAAATAGGTTCTGATACAAACTTAAAAAAGTAAAGAAAAAAGAATTTATATGCGTGCATGCTTGCAGGTTAGAGCGATTAGAGCCAAATAACTGTTAACTTTAATGTTTAGTTATGTAAAAAAAATGTAATGTAAGATGCACAACAGTTATGTAAAAAAATTACATAGTGGCATGTAAATTATATACGTAAAAATTAGATAGATATTTATTAACAATTTATTAATTTATTTGGAGGTAACATGAAACGATTTATTCGTTTGTGTTTATTAACTGTAATACTTGGGATTTTTGCGGTCTCAATGGGGCAGGCTGATCCTCAAAAGATTTCAGGGGTGATTGAAGCTGGTTCCGTTCAAATTCTGCTAAAAAATTACAAGTATGCGATAGACAAAGAACTTAATGTACGGGGGACATTAATTATTGAGCCGGGGGCAGAAATATTGTTCTACAGCAATGGTCGTATTGTTGTTTCTGCTGGTGGCAGGCTTATAGCAGATGGTTTTGCAAGGGCAGAGGCAAAACAGCCTGTAGATCCTAAAATAATGTTTCCGTCTACGGATGGCGGTTTGGAATACGCTGATATGCGTTATTTCCTGTATCCATTTTATAATGGCAACTCTCCATCAGGTCAAAAGAGTGCCGGTATTTATGATTTAAGTACCAGAGAGCGCACTGTCAATCCATTAAAAAACAATCATATTTTTAATGTTGCAATAGATATTTCTACCAGAAAGGTAGTTAATATTGCTAATCCTTATGATTTTAACTGGCCTAATACTGCCAATATTGGTCAATCAAGCCCATCGGGTGAATTTCTTAACTATAATTATGCTGCTAATGCAAATAATAGCAATTTGGTTATAGTTCCATTTGAAACTGCGCTAATGTTTGTAGCTGCAAGACTGGATAAGGATGTAAGCTCCATGCCTCAATTAAAAACTGAACCATGGTCAAGAGGAGCTGGCGTTTCTTCCAATATCGTTCCTGGAAAAATTGTATTTAAAGGTCAACTTACTTTAGATAATTCTGTTGAATGGGGACATATAGTTGTCATGCCTGGTGCAAGAGCTGCATTCTTCCGTAATTGCGAATTTGTCAATTTCAAAAAAGATACAACAGTCGATAGAATTAATTATTATACTACAACTGCAGAATTGCCAAAAAATTTGAATACAGAAGAATTTGCAAGTCTTAATAAGATGTTATTGACTATGAGCAATGGTGGCGGTGGTGCTATTACTACATTTTCATCAAGAACATGGTTAGTAAATTGTGATTTTAACAATAACTCTGCACGTAATCGTGGCGGTGCCTTGCAAATTTTACAAACGCCTACTAATGCGTATTATCCCGGATACCATGTTGTGTCAGCGGATACTGCAAACATAGGTCGTTATCCATACAATAAAAATCTTCGCGTTGTTGATCCTGACAGCGATAGTTCATCCGTTATAGCAAGACAAACAGGCTATCCGTATATTGACAATATAGATGGTGATGGCAGTGAATATTTTACAAGTGACGTTGCAAGAATGCCTTGGGATGATGCGCGCTTAGCCGGTTATTTGGGACGTTTCCGTAGTTTAACATTTGACAATAACATGGCAAGACTTGCTGTTACGGGAACAACGACAGTTGACGGTGAAACAGTTGTAGGAGATAACCTTGATGTAAGTCCTGAGTATCCACTTCCATGGGGCAATATGGCTTATGGTGGTGCTATTTATGTTGCCGGTATTCAAGAAGAAGAGCATCGTCAAATTGAATTTGGTTTTGGTATTAATGATTCTATTAAAATAAACAATAGCTTTGTTAACCCTAACCTTAAGGGCGGTAGGGACTATTTCAAGATGACCAATAACAGTGCTGTCAACTTGCAAAAATACAGAGCAACTGATGGTGCAAAAGGCGGTGCCATTTATGTTGGCAAAAATACATCATTAATTGTTGATGGCGAGTTTGACTCAAATATTACAGATGCTAAATTCTTAGTAGATACAACAGGGGCAGGTACTTATAATAACGGTAACCCTACTGCATACGAAAATGGTGTTCAGTACTCATTAGGCGGTGCTATTTATGCTAATGAAGAATCTGGAGGCAGACTTCAAATAAGAGGTGCTATCAATAAAGATAACTTTACAATGGCTTATGATGAAGCTGGCGTTATTAAATATAAGAGTGTATCGAACTATGCTATATTCAGCAATAATAGAGCTGGTGCCGGTGGTGCTGTTTATGTTGACCATAGTGAAGATGAAATAATGTCGCCAGTGGTTGGCGGTTCTGATTATAAAGCTTTCCACAGTGATTTTGGCTACAGGATTAGATTTGTGAATAACTATGCCTATTCAGCCGGTGGTGCAATTTTTACTAAACGTGCGGCACAGGTTACAGGCAGTGGTGGATACTGGAAAGATTATTCATACAGTCCTATATATGCTGTTCAATTTGACAGTAATGCTGCTGGTTATGCCGGTGGTGCATTGCATGTTGAGATACCTAATTCAGACCAGAATGTACATAGGCCTCATACAAGATTAGTTAATTTAGTGAGAACTGATTTTAACTATAATGAAGTTGGTGAAAAAGCCAGCAGCCGTTATTATAACGAAATACGCGGTGGTGGTGCTGTATATACAATGTCAGCAGACTTGAATGTGGTTAAGGCTACATATTTTAATACTAATACGGTATATAACGGTAATGGTGGTGGCGTTGTTTGTGCAAGTCCATATTCAACTAACAAGAGAATGTTTTTAACAGATCTTGATTCGGTTATATATGCACCGGCAATAGACAATGATGGCAAGGCTTATCCTTGGGGTGTTCAAAGAATAGCAACAGGATATGTGTCAAAAAACAATCCATTTACTTTTGGAGCTGACTATCCATCTGAAACAGGTTTGAAAGACGGTATAGTCGCTAATGTCAGAATGTTAACAAGATTCAATAACAACACTATAGTTGTTAACGACAGTATTGTATCATACCAATTAGAAAACTTTGGCAATACGCAAATAGGCAAAGGTTATGTTATGCCTGTTACTAACTTTGTTGACCAATGGTGGCTGACTAAAAACAGTGGCTTTCTGGCCGGTTCCAATGGTTATTTAGTTAAAGCTTATAAGAACGCTTCCAATAAATGGGTTTGGGAGAATGTAAATGTTGGCGATGATCACAGTTATACGGCAATCCAGTTTGTGGACGGTGGTTCTGTAGGCTATTTAGGTGATAATTATGGTAGCATTAAAAGAACTACGGATGGCGGTACTACATGGCCTAATGTCTATACAACTACAGATATTACAAACAATGTAATAAATGACATTAACTTCCTGGGTGATAAAGGTATTGCTGTAACAGAGAGGGGTAGAATTATCACAACTACCAATGGTACCGCATGGACTAAATATTCAAAAGAATATAATTACGCTTTGAAAGGTGCTGCTTGGAGCAACAATAATACTGGTTATGTTGTTGGAGAGAGAGGACTTATTCTTAAAACATCTAATGGTGGTGCTGACTGGTCAGAACAACCTATACCGGGATTGAACAGAACTCTGAATAAAATTTTATTCACCAGCTTGACAAAAGGGTTTGCTGTTGGAAATAATGGTACGATGATCTATACGATAGATGGTGGAAATACATGGGAAGTGTTGCTTAACCAGTTCCCAGTCAATGAGCATTTGACAGCCATATCTTTCTATGGTCAAGATAGAGGATATGTGGCATCATCCACAGGTGAAATATATCACACAACAGATGCCGGTACTACATGGACAGCATTGGGTATTGCTAATGGTAAGCCAATTAATTCATTGTATTATTTCGACATGAACAATGGTTTTGCTACAAGCAACAGTGCTTTAGTTAGATATACAACAGATGGCAGCGCTACATGGAATGTGCTTGTTCCAAACAGTGAAGCAATGGCAACGGGTAATCCTCATTTGCATGCTCATATACCTGGTTTGGTAGAAAACGGAACAGGTTTAGGCGGTGCATTATATATTTTGGATCAGCAAAAACAAGAGTATGTTAACAGAACTGACAGTGTGTTCTTCAATAGAGTTAGATTTACTGACAACTTCGCTGTTACCGGTTCTGCAATATATTCAGATAATTATGATTTGAAATTAGTGTTGAACCGTTCATTGGTGATAGGTAATAAAACAGATACAAGAAATTATATAGGACGCGATCAAAATGCTATAAATGGTCCTTACAACAAATCGGCTTCTTATAGCGAACAAAATTTAGCTTCCAGTGATTTAGCGGCTGCAACAATATATGGTGAGATGCAGGGACCACTTCCTAACTCAATATTCTCATCTGCTGCAAACTCTATTTACAAAAACGAAGCAAGGTTTTTGATTAGATTGCCAGACGGACCAAACACGAAAGGTCTTATGGCTGGTCAAGGTTTCTTAGGTTCAGGTGGTACTGATACTTTGAGAGGTAACTATTGGGGTAAAACAGAAGCTAATGTTGTGTTGAATGTATTAAACTTGCACAAAAACAACAGTGGCACTCAATATGAAAAGGCTGATTTCGAGACTTTCTTTATTGCATATGGCGATGACAACTACTTGCCATTCTATCATAATGCACAGGCAAAAGCAGATGATCCTCGCAAGCAAGGGCCATTTGAATGGAATACTGCTGATTATCCTGAAGTTAGAAATTATAACAAATATAATTACGTTGCTATTGACTTGAATAACGATCCAACAGATGTTACTAAAGCAGCTCCTTTGACAATACCTGAAAAATATTTATTCTCAAGTGGAATATATGATTTGTTCGATAAGGGTACAGATATCAAGACAGCTGATTATTCTCAACGCAGAATGGTGCCTATTGAAGATTTCGCTATTGGTAATCCTGTTGAATTTGTAACTTATGTAGATCCAAACGATGCAAGAGCTAATTTAGACAAAAAGACTAAATATGTAAAACGTTGGATTAGAGATCCAGAATATGCTAATGCTTTAACACCAACAGGTCTTCCATTGTATCCAGAAATTGCAAGAATGCAATCGATGTGGAAACCGATGGCTTTGGATACTAATATAGTAGAAGCGGACAGAAGAGACGTTCCAAGATACTATCATCCATTAGCAATGCCAATTTATTTAGAGGCAGAAGCAGATTTATCAGGCGATGATATGAAATCTAACTGGGATATCAAACATCAAACAGAAACAGTATTCTTTGTTATTAACGAAACTACAACGGATTATATACGCGTAACTTTGAAACAGGAACCTAATACTGCTAATTCTGAGGTTTGGGATAGCGAGACATTTAGAGCTACTGTATTCTTAGTGCCAGACTCTTCTAAACGTGGCGATCCACTAAGCAGAAGACTTAGCGAAAACTTATATAATTTAGGTTCTAATGGCACATTCCCATTCGGTTCTACAAGTCAGGATGCCGGTACAGGCGGTTCCGCATCTGCGGCAATGTTGAAATTACTTTGTCCAAGGGAAACAGATAATAATATCTATAAGGCTTCGCACAATGAAGACTTTGCAGCTCTTACAGGCAGAAAGTATATTGCTCAATCAACATCTTTGACCAGCACTACTTATGACTATCAATTAGGAGGTATTCCTAATATATATTCAAATAGACCTTCAATGCCGGAAGACAATGAAGTTAATGTTGGCGGAAGTACTCAATATAACAACGCTTATTTTGCAGGTGAAAGATTTGGTGTATTGCCAGCAAATAAAGGTGATGTGATTAGAGTGGTTTCAAGAACAGTATTATGGAAAGAAGGCGTTGATAAAGCTTATGATGGTGGTTTGGTGTTCATTGTTACTGATGGACCGGAAGCTCCTGTATTTACAGGTGATATCGTTACATTGGGTACGCCAGATCTTAATCCATACATGAAAGATAGAAGTGGCAGTTATCCTCCTATATATAGCAATGTAAGACCTGATACTAATGGTTCATATCTTGATACAGCTGTTATTAAGAAAGAATTGTTAAATAAAGTATTCTTGCAAACTAACAGAGTATATCCAGCATCAAAGGGCACATATTCTAATAATAATTTACCTGACAATGTTAGAGGTATTGATAATATATTAACGATTACTGCTATAGATAGAAATGGATTTTATGATCCAAGAGCAGAAATGGAAGCCAACAAGTACACAGACTTAACATATACATGGACAGTGAAGTCAAATTCTGGATTGCGCTATTGGTTAATGGCGGATACTGTTAAAGCGGATAAAACACCAATAGAAGGTGCGAGGGGATATGTGGAATTGAAAGGCGAGCCTCTTAACCCATATATCGTTCCGGGCGGTGAAATTGTTACTGTTGCTGCATTTAACTATCCTCCAGGTTATTGGATGATTGATTCTTTGAAGAAAATGCCGGGAATGACGCAAGAAATAATCAATATGTATTACAAGACATTCCCAAGATATTTCAATACGCCATTCTATTATGGAGACAACACAGATAATCCTACAGGTGAGCTTATGGCAAGATTCTTACAGCAGGATACTATAGGATACGGTGCAAATAGTTTTGTAACAAGAGCTGATGATATTCATATCTTCGTTGGCGATAGTTTGCCTAACTTTATAGCTTATGACCCTACAGGCACAGCTGCACCAGATGTATTTAATATCAAGAAAGATAATACAAGCAACCTTTATGATACCCGTCCATATTCCTGGACAGAATATCAAGCTGGTGTAGATAAAGACAACAGAGTTAGAGCTAATCTGACAGACAGACTAAGATTTAAGATAGACTTAAACACAGATGACGAATTGGAAGACTTGTCCGCAGAAGAAAAAGGATGGGATTTCCGATATGGACGCACTGCATATTCATTCGCGAATCTTGCTGTAACTACAAACGGTGATGAAGTTATTGTAGATACATTATATGACAAGTCGGGTAATCTGAAAATAGTTTCACAATTGAAACCTGTATGGATGCCTATCCCTGATGTTAATGATCCGAATACGAAACATTATTTCAAGAAGTATAGTGATTATAATTCGGATGACGACGACCTTGTTGACTTGCAGGTAAGAGGTCAAATGAATATCAGAATTGACAGAGATGAAGCATTGGAATTGTTAAAGATAGCAGTGCCTAATAGTCCTGATAGATTAGCATATAATACAGATACAGTGTTTGCATTAGTTGCAAATGATGGACATGGCGGAGTTTCTACAAAACTAATTGACGTGTTGGTTAATTTTCAACCTGAAATTGTTACCGAAACATTACCTGACGCTATAGAACAAATAGATTATAATCCTACTTTGTTAGATACCGTTAATGCAAGAATACTTGTATTTGATGCGAATGCCAATCAAAAGCATGAATTTGAATTGCTTTATCCTGGTCAACCGGTAGCTCTTAATGGTGGTAGCGATGAATTGTATGTTGATCCATTTTTCAAAGATGAGA
The DNA here is from genome assembly GCA_031550405.1 of Kapaibacterium sp. (SeqCode). Taxonomy (GTDB): domain Bacteria; phylum Bacteroidota; class Ignavibacteria; order Kapaibacteriales; family UBA2268; genus JAVBOP01. The sequence goes on along the minus strand of JAVBOP010000117.1, from coordinate 14,563 downwards.
TAACTATGATTGATTTGGCTCCAATGAAGACAACCCCAACGTGGTTGAAGATAAACAAGGAAAGCGGCATATTGTATGGCACTCCTGACGGCGTGGTAGATTATGACAACAATACTGCAACAGTAAGTGTACTGGTTAAAGATGAAGACGGTTTGTTTGCAGTTAAGCAAATTGGTATCAATATCAAGACTGCTCCGAATCCTCCAAGCATATCTATAGCTCCTATACTTGACTGTATAGTATCCGGTCAGCCATTTGAAACAGAAGCGTATGTATATGACAGAGACTTGTTGCGTAATGGTACTCCAGCAGAAACAGAAGTCTTGACTCTAACAGTTGAGTATCCTACTACATTGAAAATTGAACCTGCTACTATAGAGGGACCACAGCAAAATGATACAATAGAAGTTAAGCTTAAGAGCGATGGACCTTTCTCATTCAGCCCAAGTGATGTAGTTGACGGCAGAATAGAAGTTAAAGTTAAGGTTACAGATAAATCAGGATTAAGCGATTCATTAATACTGAGAATGAGAGTTTCCGAGCCGGTTACCTTTATTTCCGATCTGCTTATTTATAACTCAAAAGGTTCCGCTAAGACACTGTCATGGGGAACAGCTCCTAATGCAACAACAGGCGATGGATATGATGGACAGCCAATAGGTAAGCTGGATGCTGAGTATTGCGAAATAGAAATTCCAAATATACCTCCACAGGACGTATTTGACGTTCGTTGGCCAATAAGCTCAATTACTGCTACATATAGAAATATATTCCCAACGGCTAAGGTTGGGTCAGCTGATAATAAGAGATACAGGTACCGCGGAAATATACAGGGTGGTGGCGAAACAGGCATGACTCCATACTATTATCCTATAACTTTAAGATGGGATCCTACAACCGTTCCGTCAAGAACAGATGGTACAAAGAATCCAACAGGAGCTGCTTGGTGGTTAATTGACTCCAGAACAGATGGAAGCTATTTCAAAGTTGATATGAACAACGTAGTTAATCGCAACATAACAACATCAGTAGCTGCCTTCAATACAGTTACTATAGATGGTACAGAATATGCAGAATTATCTATTATAGATGATAATATTAATGCTTTCCAGATTATCTATGACTATGATGGAGATGTTGAAGAGGTTAATGATATAGCAGCAACAACTACTATAACATCAGTATTCCCAACTCCAGTTAGTAGAAATGAAGATGAGATTACAATCGGATTTGATATTGCAAAAGCAGGCAATGTATACATCGAAATCTTTAATGATTTAGGTGAAAAGGTTGCGACAGTAATAGATACCTATTATAATGCTGGTCATCATAGTTTCGACTACACATTGCGTGATTACAAAGGCACAAGATTGTCAAGTGGTACATACAGAGTAAGACTTACTTCTGGTATGTCAGTAGCATATTCACAATTTATAGTGTTAAATTAATTCTTAAATTATGTAGAGGGTCCCTGCGGGGACTCCTACAATTATTTTACTCATAAAAAATAAGGAAAATTAAAATGAGAAAAAATTTCTTTTATATGCTTAGTATTGCTGCGGTAGCTTGTCTTTTGTTCAATAGCCCACAATCTAAAGCACAGATATATAATCAATTTGTAGATATTCAGCGAGATAATTATGATGGCGAGTTCAATCTTGACCCAACGAAAAAAATGGCAATATCTCCTGATAAATTTGTTATACCACCTAATAATGTACAGGATATTGACTTAAATGATGGTTATGCAGTAGTAGACCTTGGCTTTACTTATCGCTATAATGATGAGGATTATAGCAAGGTTTGGGTATCCATCAACGGGTTTGTTACTTTTACACATACTACACCTCCTTCAGATGTAGTGGTAGCTCGAGATCCAGAAGGATTGTTTATTGTAGACGCTGGTTCGACGCCGGTAAACGTCATAGCTCCTTTCTGGGGAGATCATAAATATTGGAAACCAGTTGATTTGTCAAAAGGATTTGCTCCTACAACGATCAGTTATCTCAACGGTGAATATGAGACAACAGATCCTACTACAGGCAACACAGTTACCCGTAAAATGATTATCATAGAGTGGTTAAACCTTAATATCAATTGGCTTGATGGAGTAACAGGCGATACTAATAACGGTAATGTAGCTTCTTTCCAACTTGTGATATATGAAGGACCTAATGATGTTGATGCTAAACAGGGTAATGTTGAGTTTAGATATGGTCAAAGAGGACCAACTAAAGAACAACAGGCTACAGGTCTTTATATGAGGCAAAGTGGTATATCCGGTTCAATAGGTATTAAAGGTACTGGACTTGGATTAGGCAGCAAAGCAGATTTTGTGAATGCGGTGTATAATGGCGGTGAAGAGCCTAAAGATCCTGTATTGCAAAAAACATCAAAGAGATTGTCTACTGAATGGCCTACTTCAAAAGATCCTAAACTGTCTTTATTGTTCGTTTCTGTTGCTTCGGTAACTGATGCCGAAAGCTGGGGCGATGGAGATGCTGATATGTCGAAAGCTGCCGGCGGTGCAGATGTTGGAACATCGCAGGATATGTATGTAAACATATTTGATGTTAGAACTATTATGAAATCTGTAGCTACAGGAACGCCGCTTGATTCAATATATGCAAAGGCTGCTTATCATGCAGATGTTAATCATGATGGCAGATTTTATCATCTTGTAAAAAACAATGTTATAACAGAGCAAATCATTGCCGGCGTGGACGATGATGGCAATAATATTTACAAACAGGATACATTTCTTATAAAAGCAGCTGTACAAAGTGGTGGTTTTGGATTTAAACCATATTATGGACAAAACAGCGATACATTATTTATAGAAATGTTCGATGGTACTAAAGCAACAGTAACTGTATTGTTGCCTGACAATTCGGAAGATGATTATGTTCTTCAAGTTGCAAAAATACGCCAAGGAGATATTGGATATTTCGAAGCCTTGAATCCTGGTGAATTTACCATTTCTTTAAAGAAATATATACATTGGAAAAACCCGCTTATAACAGATAGTTTGCCTCCAATGATTACTGACTATAAAAAACAGCTTTTCTGGGCTGCTAACGAAGAAGATGCAAGTGTTATTCTTAGCTATCTGGGAGCAAAAACTCCTATGTTGCCCTGGATATATGATGATGTTATTTATAATGGAAAGATAGGCATTGCAGGAAGTGCAATAGCAAATAATCTTAAATTTGATAACGTTATACAAAAAGATGAAAATGTTTATGAAATACCTGTTTATTTAAATGGATATAACGATAAATCATTCTCTTCTAAATTTAATTTCAATGGTGAAATTTTACAGGCAGAAGCAGCTCCAAATGTATTGATTGAATATTACAACGCTACAAAAACTGCTGTTATAGTAGCCGAAGGCAATTTTGACGTCAATACTCCTGTGGCATATTTAACAGTAAAAACAGATGACCCTGTATTTATTGCTAATGCTGTTCGCTTTACCGGTGAAAAAGCAGAGAACGTGGTTGCTAATTTGAAAACAAATGCTGTTGTAGCAGCAGATGGTTTGGATATATTAGCTCAGAATATTCCTAATCCTGTAACTAATAGCACAACATTTGCTCTTAACATTCCAGAAGCTGGAAATTATCAGTTGGTAATTACAGATATTCTTGGTAATATTGTTAAAACTGTGGCTAACGATTACATGAATGCTGGAACAAAATATTATCATTGGAATTGTACAAATAATGCTGGAAATATAGTTTCAAATGGAACATATATCTACAGATTAGTAGGTGCAGATAATGTGATTACGAAGAGACTCGTAGTTAATTATTAAAAAATATTCATTTTTATGATTGTAAAAAATATCATAAAAGTTGCATTGATTTGGCTGCTGTGTATTGGCAGCAGCCAAATATCAATGATGGCTGATGTGTTAATACCAAAAATTAAAATTGATAAGACAGAAATAGATTATTGTAATCCATCGACTACTGCAAAAGAGTTTGTACTTAGTGTAGAGCTTGGAGAGATTTATTCTTCTGATTCGCTGACAGGCATGAATGTATACATAGCTTATGAAAAAGATAAGGTTGTGCTTGATATGGCGTTGGTATACAACACTCTTGCAGCCCAAATTACAAATAGTGAATATATTTTCATAAAACATTATACAGAATTTGACGATGTATATAATTATCTGAGTTTTTCTGCAACAAATATAGAAGAAGAAGTTGGTGGGAAAATTCAAGTAAAAACATTGAAAGGTAATTTGCCTCTTATAAAGATTCGAGGTGTGTGCAAGGTAGACAGTATTGATGAATTAAAATTCAGTATTCCGAAGATTGTATTGCCAAACGAATTTAAGAGAGATTACGACGTAGATTTAAAAGATACTGCAAGATTGTCTGTTAAAGCTTTGGAAAAAGCAGAGAGAACAATACAATTGGTTTCAAATACTTTATCTCATAAATTTGATAAGCCTAAAGATACTGTACAAATTGATTATAAGTTAAATATCTCAAACAGCAAGCATTTAAATGATTTTATGGTTGAATTTTTGCTTGATGAGGTTGATGATGAATATGATAATTTTGAGATAAAAAAATTTCAAATTAATGAATTGTTCGATTATGGCATTATTGAGCAAAACAGTGCTAAGCTAGTTCTTAAGATAAGTATTCCCAAGCAGAACCAGCAACAATTATCAGGAGAAACCGATTTTGTTCAAGCAACAATTGTGCGACATGCTCAAAATTCAATCGACACGATAAAAAATAAACTAAAAGCAAATATTTATGATGTTAATCTTGCTGCCTGTTCTAAGCAATCTCTGCCAATTAATACAGAATTAATTTCTGTGCCAAATGCAGGCAGTATAGTTGAAGAGCAAGACGGTATTGTTCAAATTGATTATGATCATATAAACCGTTGTTTGAAAATAGAATCAGATAAATACATAAAATCAGTAAAAATGATAGATTTATTAGGGCAGGATATAATAAATAATGATTTAACAAACCAAACCAACGCTGTAATTGATTTATCTACCAAACAAAATGGAATTTATTTTATAGAAATCCATGTTTTGAATAAAGAAGTTATTAGAAAAAAGATAGTAATTAATTAATTTATCAAATAAAATTTTTTGGAGGTCTTAATGAAGAAACTCTTATTCACTCGCGATAAGCGAATAATTTTAAAGGCAATAATTGTACTTTTTAGCTTAAGTGTTTTAAGCCATAACGTTTTTGCCCAATTGCCCCAGTTACCTTTACTTAGTCTTGGAGTGGCGAATGAAGGTGTGCAAGGGACTGGTTCTACGGATTGGTATCCTGATAACAGGATATGGATAGTCCCTTCTGATAAGTCTTTGGCAAGAGAAGTGATTATTCCTGTTTTTATTAACAATCGATGGTTTACGCATTCTGCGTATAGGGATGCATTTACGACAGAACCCATATCCTCGTTTTCATTTAAAATTTATTACAATGGAAAAGCGTTGGAATTTGTTGATTTGCAAAAACAGCATCCTTTTACAGAAGAAGAAGCTGAAGCTCTTGATATTGTAAAATTTGACGATAATAAAGGTTATTATGCTCCTCCAAAGGCAGAGCATTTCAATCTTTCTGCCACAAATGAAAATGTAACGGATTATCACAAATATTTTGCAATCAATGAACCAAAACCAAATGGAAAAGCCATAACAATAACAGGTACGGCTTTTAGTAATTATACGCTTGATACCACGGATTTATATGAAAAAGCAGTCTTGCTCTATGTTCGATTCAAAGTATTAGCTCAATCAGGTACAACAGATGCTGAATCAATGTCTTCGTATTTATATATTGATCCAACACATATTCTATACAATGGAATAAACATAGGAACTGATAGACCAATAAAACTCTTTGCTAAATATGATAGCAAAAACTATAATTTGGTATCGAAATTTGATCAAAGAAGTGATAATTTCGCTTATTGGAATGATGCACTATATAATCCTGAATTAGATGGAAAAAGATCAGATGTTGTTAGGAGATTAGTTGGACTGTCATTGGAAAATAATATCGATGAAGATCAAAAATATGCAAACGAAGCATATTTGCCTGGTTCAATAATGTTGCGAATATTGCCTAATTTGCCTGAATTTTCTTTTTCAGTGCAAAATCCTGCAAGTGGTTTACCTGCTTCCGAACAAATTTATAGAGCAAGTCAGGGAGGTACTACTGATTACTCAACATGGATACTTGGCGACCCTGTTACAACAGATGCTCCTTTAGCTTCAAGAGCTAGCGACGCAGAAGGATTGTTAGGGCTTAGATACATTGATGTTAATCTCAACCCAAGTAGCGGTTACTTAATGAATGACATTATTATTGAATCAGATCAACCATGGTTGAAATTTAAAACGGTGGTTCCAACAGATGATTATAAAAATCCAATATATGTTGAAACAAGAAGAGCTTATATTGATTATATAAATAAAATCGTTGGTGTAACATCTGACAATCCGTTTTCAAGTGAAACAAGCAAGCAATATTTGCCTGACAAAAATATCAGATTAGCTATTTTATGTGATCCTGAAGAGATATCTAATAGTGATAAGGCTGGTATATATACTGGTTATGTAACATTCAAATCAATGTATGATAAATTTAGACCAACAAGAATTAAAGTTACATTCATTTATTATGCTAATCCAGATGAAGGAAACAAAGCAATTTCAAATCAACTTTATACTGCAGGTATGCACTTAAAGCTTACACCTAAAAATGGTACAGATGTTAATAACACCGTGAATCTGATTATGGGAAGTGCAGATAGAGCTACTGATTATGCTGATACGCTATATGGTGAATATCCGCAAAAAGCTGCTTTAGGAAAAAATAGATATGGCGAAACCAAAATGTTTGATGCTCGCTTTTTCCTTGATGCAGCAACATATCCAGCACCTACAGATCCAGCGTTGCTTGCACAATGGAATAATTTAGTTACCAATGGATTTGGGGATTTAGCTCAATCTGAATCTAATCCAAGATCAAACTCAAGAGATATCAGAAATTCAAAAGACAATGAAAAATCTCATATATACAAGGTGAAATTCCAATGGTACAATTCGGATGACTTTTTCCCTGTTGTATTGGAGTGGGACGCAAAAGAAATACCTGCTGACGCATCAATATATTTAAGACATTCTGTTAATGGCGTTGATCAGTATACAGATATGAAAACTGAAGCAACACCTATTGGAAACGATAAATTTACATATACTTTCGAAGATAAGAGTGTAAGAGAATTCTATATTGAGTATACACGAGGTATAGAAACAGAAAGTGATTTAATAGATAATTTTGGCGATCCAATGATTAAAGCTAATGGTTGGAACTTCCTGTCATTACCTTTAGATCCTCTTAATCCATATTACCAGTATGTGTTCAAAAACGCTATAAATATACCATATTTATGGTCATTAAATGGTTGGCAGCAGCTTCCTGATGGAAAATTAAAACCAGGTTATGGATATTTCATCAAATACGGCAAAACTGTTGATACTAAATTTACAGGAACCAGATTCTACAAAATAAACAAGAGCACATATCCTGTGCTGTTACATACAGGCGGCGATGCTGGCGGTTGGAATGCTGTTGGTGGATTGTCAGTTAGATATCCGATAGTTAACCCATCGACAGGTGATTTCAATGTACGTTTTGAAGCATTTGGCTCTGAATTGGCTGATTACGAATATACACAAGGTTTCGGCGTTTGGGCTTATAAAACTAAGGAAGGATATAAAGAAGTTTCAGAATTGTATCCAGGCAGTGCATATTGGATAAAGGTTGACGCAAACTCATATCTTAACTTAGACGCAACATGGAATAAACAAGCTGTATCAATTGCACAACCATTGCCAAATAAAACTGCTGGATTTGACAGGCTTACAATTGCTGATAATGCTCAAAACATAGCTTCTTTGTATGCAACAGCTAAACATGTGGATGCAAATGCTTATCAATTGCCGCCTGTGCCCGGAGATAACATTTTCGATGTTAGATATGCAACAGGCAATTATGTAACAAACAATGAAGAAGCAGTGGTGCAAATGAATGGAATAACATATCCAGTTTCTGTTAATATTGAAAATGCAAAGGCTGAATATTCTATAGTTGATGTTATTACTGGTTATGTATACGGTACAGTAAAAGCAGGCGAAAGCAAAAGTGTTGTTATTAACAGTAGCAGGGCAGATGCTTTCAAACTTAAAGCTGTAGCTTCTGAAAATACAGGCTTGTTTGTGAATGTTGGTCCTAATCCAATAGCAACTAACAATGCTGATATGACATTTGGCATAGAAGAAGCTGGGCGTGTAACAATAGTTCTTTATAATTCACTCGGTGATGCTATTGCAACTTTGGTTGATCGCGACTTTAATGCTGGAATTCATAATAGAGTTGTTAATTTGGAAAACGTTCCAAGCGGCAATTACACAGTACACATGATTGCTGGCGATAAGAACACTGTATGCAGAATCAATGTGATTAAATAATGTTCAATCAGTTTTGTATGTAAACAAAGAAAAAGGGCAGGAACGATTTGTTCATTGCCCTTATTTTTTGTATATTTGTCAAATACTATAAAAATTTATAACTGTATGAAAAACATATCTATTATTATATTATTGGTCATAATAGCAAGCAATACAGCATTTGCTGACAGCTGGGGACCTAAAATTAAATTGGAAGTTAGCAATATACATGGACAGAAAAGTACGCTCTATTTTGGCGTTGATGCTAAAGCAACCGATGGCTTGGATAAAGACACGTTCTTTTTTGATGAAAAAAAATTAATAGAAGACTATGATTTGCCTACCAGCATGCCTTCTGGAATTTTAGCTTGTGTTATGATACGGGATACCACAAACCCAACGGATTATTTGGAAAGCTATGTTGACTTCAGGCAAATTCCAGGTTCAGATACCTTTATGCATAAATTTCAGCTGCTGAAATGTTCGTGGGGAATGATTGAACCACAGGATGTGAAGCCAATAAAAATATATTGGGGAAAACTGCCCGATGGCATTGATTCTGCTAAATTCAGAGGAAGGCAATGGATGAAAGATGCTAAAGAAATTGATATGAAGACTGTTGAATATATCGATTCGGCAAGTTTGATATATGATAAAAGTTTTTATATAACCATTTGGTTCAATAAAAATAGTGGAAATTTTCAAAAAACAGATGAAATTACAGCTATTTATCCTAACATAACAAATGATTATACATACTGTAATATTGCCAATGCCTATCAATATATGATTATTAATATGCAGGGACAGGTTTTAAGCAATCAACGATTCGATAATGATAGTAGAATAAATGTGCAAAATTTAAACAGCGGCGTATATTATATTCAAATTTTTGATTTGGATGGTAAAATGTATATAGATAAAATAATAAAAAAACAATAATCATGGAAAAAATAGAGATAGATAAAAAGGCTAAATCCAATGCTGTAGTGAAAAAACAGCCGCCGAAATACAAAAATCCATATATGATTTCTATTGTAATTCCGCTGTATAACGAGGAAGAATCTATTAAGCCATTGGTTGAAACAGTAGAAAAGAAAATCAATGAGTTGGCGCGGAATAGTTGGGAAGTGATTTTTGTAGATGATGGTTCAACGGATAATTCGTTGAATATAATTAAAGAAATTAATGCTAAAAATCCCAAGTTTAAGTACATAAGTTTTAGAAGAAATTATGGAAAATCCGCTGCATTATCTGCAGGTTTTTCTTATGCCAGAGGACGGTATATCGGAACAATGGACGCCGATTTGCAGGACGACCCAAATGAATTTAAAAATATGCTTGCTAAATTAAATGAAGGATATGATTTAGTTTCTGGATGGAAAAAAATTAGACACGATCCAATAGAAAAGAGGATTCCATCAAGATTTTTTAATTATGTAACATCAGTTACAAGCGGAATAAAATTGCATGATTTCAATTGTGGCATAAAATTATACAAGCGGGAAGTTATTGAATCATTACAGGTTTATGGCGAAATGCACCGATATTTGCCAGCATTTGCACATTGGGACGGCTTCAGAGTTACAGAAATTCCTGTGGAACATCATGAAAGAAAATACGGAAAAACAAAATTTGGCGTGGCAAGGTATATTCGCGGATTTTTAGATTTGCTTACCGTTGTTTTTACAACAAGATATTTAAAACGCCCAATGCACTTTTTCGGGTTAGGCGGAACTATAAGCACAATTATCGGATTAGCTGTTTGGATTTTCTTATGTGTAGAATGGTTTATGGGTGAAACATCGCTAAGCAATCGCCCGCTTGGATGGTTCTCGTTGGCATTGATAATTGTTGGTATCCAGTTGTTTTCTATCGGTTTAATAGCTGAACTTCTTGTAAAACAATCGTTTAAGAATAGTAAAAACTATAATATAAAAAGTAAACAATTGTGAATATTTTTTCATAATTCATGAGGTAAAAAATGAAAAAAATAGGTTTATTATACGGCAAAGAAGTAGAATTTTCACAAAAAGTTATCGAAACAATAAATGCCCAAAAAATATCGAAACTTGTTGCCGAAGAAGTAAAAATTGGAATTTTATATCAGGATTCTGCAAACAAATACGCTGTAGTGCTTGACAGATTTGCAGAAATGCTGCCATTTTATCACAGCGCAATGATGAGTTTCAAGCAAAATGGAGCTGTCATCGTAAACGATATAAATGAACAAATATTTAATGAAGAATTTTTGTACCTGTCGGCATTGAAAAAATTGAAGATAAATGTTCCAAAAACCGCATTGATTCCGAGCAAAGAGTTGCCGCATAATATTACGGGCGAAATGCTTGGAAATCTCGTTTATCCTTTGAATTGGGATGAATTATTTGATAAAATTAAATTTCCTGCGCAAGTAAAATCAAACAGTATGATTAATGATTTTTATGACTGTTTTCGAGTTTATAATATTAATGATTTTTTTTCGATATATGACATGTCTGGCTCTAATTCGCTTATTTTACAGGAAGATATAAAAAGTTCGACATATTATAAAATATTTGTTACAGGCAATAAAAAATATATTTTGAATTACGACTGGTTTAAAGCTCCAAAAGACAGGTATAGTGAATTATCTGAAAACATCGCTAAAGAAATAAATTTAAAAATAGACAATATTGTTAAAGTTATTCGAAAAAACTATAATTTAGATATTTTTGTAATGGATATTGCTATTTCAGATGAATTGTATGTTATGCGTTTAGACAAATCGCAGACTGATTTCGATAACAGTTTTATTCCACCTGCGTGTTATGACTGGTTAGTCAAAGAAACTGCAGCTTTATTAATTGATTACGCAACTCCAAAACCGAAAAAAATACCCAAAGCTAAAGAAAAATAATGAATTTTCAGTTAAACAAAAAAACGCTCGGTGCATATAGTTGTCGAGCGTTTTTTACATTGCATTATGGACTATATTTATGAAAAAAAAATCATAAATATATAGATCATTTATATTTTTATAACAGCATTCTCGGTGAAAAGTCGTATCTTTGCAGCTTATAAATAACTCCTAATAAGACATACCAACATGCTTGATAAAATACTGGCGCTGCTTGATAAATTTGAATCTCTACAAAAAAAATTGCACGATCCTGAAATTGTAAACGATATGGTGCGCTATCGCGATATTAACCGTGAAATAAAATCTCTTTCAAAAGTTGTGGAAATTGGTGAAAAATATGTCAAAGATCATCGCAATATCGCATCTGCCAAAGAGATAGTGGAATCCAAATCCACAGAGCCGGAGCTTAAAGAGCTGGCTTATGAGGAAATTAATGAATTGCAGGAAAGCCTTATCACCTTGGAAGAAAAGTTGAAATTTTTGCTAATTCCGCAAGATCCAAATGATATGAAAAATTGTATAGTCGAGATACGCGCAGGCACGGGTGGCAACGAAGCGGGCTTGTTTGCTGCAGATTTATTCCGCATGTATCAGAAATATGCCGACACACAAAATTACCAGTTAGAATTAATAGATTTTAATGAAGAACGGAAAGGAGTGTATAAAGAAGTAATTTTTTCTTTAATTGGCGATGGAGCTTTCGGCAATATGAAATTTGAGAGTGGCGTGCATCGAGTGCAGCGTGTGCCTGAAACGGAAGCCAGCGGTCGCTTGCACACATCAGCAGCATCTGTTGTGGTTTTGCCCGAAGCCGAAGAAGTTGATGTTCAGATTAGGGACGAGGATATACGCATGGATTTGTTTCGTTCGGGCGGCGCGGGCGGACAGAATGTGAATAAAGTGGAGACGGCAGTTCGCTTGACGCATATACCGACAGGGCTTGTAGTATCCTGCCAGGACGAGCGTTCGCAGTTAAAAAATCGGATGAAAGCCATGATGGTTTTGCGGGCAAGACTTTATGAAATGGAATTAAAAAAGCATCAGGATGAGCTTTCGTCATCAAGAAAATCAATGGTAAAAACCGGCGACAGGTCTGAGAAAATCCGCACGTATAACTGGCCTCAGAGCCGTGTTACCGACCACAGGCTTGAGGGAGATAATAAGAACTACAATTTAAAGGAAGTAATTGACGGCGACCTTAAACCAATCATCGAAAATCTGCAAATATTAGAGCGCACAGAGATACTAAATCAAGCTGTAGAGTAAGAATGAAAGCAGATATTGGTTTGGGTGATGAGTGATTTGCATAGGCAAAATTTTTACCCCACCCAATTTGTGAAAAATTATTCATAAATTGGGTGGTAGAGGGAGCGATAAGAATTATGATACATAGCGCTCTATTTCGCCTGTAACTCGCTCTATTTCAGGCATAAAAGAACTTGCGCTTCTGCCGAAACAAACTCCAAGCTGCTCGTAAAATGCAACATCGTCAAGGTTAACAAAACGCTGCTTTATCGCTTCATGGATATCCATGTACTTTATTTTACCATTGCTCATGCCTGCAATTGTAACTCCCATTATACCTTCAAGCATCAGCATTACAGCGGCGCCACCGCACTGTTTCCCAAAAGAAACATCAAAAGGCGTTGTGCTGCCGCAGCGTACAAGATGTCCCGGTATCATATCGCGAATTTCAGGTAACTCATTGATATTTGGTACATATATGCCATTGCGGGTAAAAACATCAGCCCAATATGCCTTGTCCTGTTTTGCCAATTCGCTCAATTCACGCTTGACATTTGCGCCCGCACCCGCCAAACGCACATGCCCAAACGAATCCATGCCCGAAGAAGAATCTGCAAAAGTGCCGCCATCCTTGCCTTTTGTGCCTTCCGCAACAACAATGCTATACGTGGTGGCATTCATTGCGCTGCCGTCCAATCGTTCGGTAAATCTTTGCTTAAAATGCTCGTAAACAATTTTGTAATCAACATCAATTTCGGGTATAAGTATGCAATCGGCATCCGCACCAATACCGCCGCGAAAGGCGGTATGACCTGCATATCTGCCAAATACTTCCATTATAACAACGCGGTTGTGAGTGATGGCTGTTGTACGTAAGTCGTTTAAAAATTGCGAAATACGAAATATAGTGGAATCGCCTCCAACAGAATATGGCTGCAAATCCAAATCCATTGTTTTCGGAACATGTATGCAGTCAATACCATGGTCGATAAGTTCTATCACAACCGAACCGGTATCATCGCCGCCAGCTATTATCAAGGCGTCTATTTCGTGTTTTTTTAAATTATTTTTAATTTTTTCATATTTTTGGTCATCATTGATTTTGCTTATTTTCACGCGCGAATGCCCCGCTTCCGAGCCTGAAACTGCTGTTCTTATGTGATCTGTTGTGTCAAAATCAAGAGGAACAGGATTTATTGTATCTAAATTGTACAGTCCTGCATAACCATTAGTAATTACAAATGGTTGTATGTTATATGCCGAAGCAGCCTTTGCGACACCGTAAAGTACTGCATTCAAACCGCCGCAATCACCGCCGCTTGTTAAAATCCCCAATTTTTTGATATGTTTTTTCATAGCTATCCCTTTATAAAGTATAAGTATTATGAAATGATGTAATATTTAAAAATACCTGCAAATATAATAAAATATTGAGAATATACATACAATGCTCTCTTTCTTTAATTTATTTGCAGGCTTTGAAACATAAAGACGGCAGTAATACTCCTTTTTATAACAAAGTATAGTAATACTTAACCGTTATCAAGATGTGTTAATTATTCATAATCTACCACGTCAGGCGAAGGGGAATGTATAACATTGTGTAAATATTGATAATTACATAATTCCCCTCTTGTAGAGGGGTGCTGCGCAGCAGGCATTGTTACTTTATTGTTGCTTATGTGATTGTTAACTCATAATCAAAATCATGTAAGGTTTTATCTAAAAATAAATCTAATGTAATCTCCAGCATTTTCAACGACTTAGTATATCTTTTAGTTTTTCTGTTAAATCTTGCTAAATTGTCTCTGAACGAAGAATTTGAACTTTCAATCAGATGCGTTTCTGCCTTCGTCATCGTATGAGCCTCCGGAACATCCTGAAAAATCACGTCATAACAGCTATTGGCA
>JAVBOP010000119.1:0-13298 GCA_031550405.1 Kapaibacterium sp. (SeqCode) | reverse complement strand
TGCTGGACAATATATTTGATTTGTCGGATACGCCCGTGAAGCAGATTATGGTACCGCGCAATCGGATTGTGGCTTCAAGCAAGCACAGCTCTGTTGATGAAATACTGGATATAATCATTGACAATGGATATTCGCGTATCCCTATATATAACAATGATATAGACGATATTATAGGCATAATATATGCTAAGGATTTATTGACTTTGATGAAGAATACCAACCTTATTCTTCTTGAGGATATTCTCCGTAAGCCTCTGTTTATTAACGAAGATATAAAGATAAACGATGTGCTGAAAAAAATGCAGATAACGCATTTGCATTTCGCTATTGCATATAATGAATTTGGCGGAACGGCAGGCCTGGTAACGCTTGAGGATATTTTGGAGGAAATTGTCGGCGAAATACAGGACGAGCATGATGATGAGACTGCTTTAATCCAAACGGTTAGCGATGATTATTTTGAGGTTGCGGCGGCACTGCCAATAAACGACGCCAATGATTTTTTGCCCGAACCATTGCCCGAAAGCGACGATTATGAAACGGTAGGCGGCTATATCCTCAGCATAATTGGGCGAATCCCCAAGGAAAACGAGACATTGACCATTGGCAATTATACGTTCTTAATTCTTTCGGCATCCGACCGCAAAATAGAAAAAATAAACGTGCGCTATTATCCTCCCGTTTCAAAAGAGGACGCATAATGGAACAATCATATAATTTAAATAATTAAATAGCCTTATGAAAAATGAATTTTTTTTAATAATTGTACTAATAATGTTTGGCAATATTCTTGCCTTTGCTAAAACTCCGCAGGAAGTGGCGGATGCTTTCATGCAGTCGCTCTCGGAAGGCAACTACAGGGCGGCGGTTGCAGATTTTGACAATGCTATGAACAATGCCATTCCTGTGGATAAGTTGGAGATGGCGTGGAATCAGATTATTTCTACCAATGGAAAATTGCAAAAGATTGAAGATAAGTCGAAGTCCAATTATCAGATATATACCATAATTATAAAGCACTTGGTTTTTGAAAAATCAGAGCTTAATGCCATTGTTTCGATAGACAGCAGCAATAAAATAGCTGGTTTGAGCTTCGTTCCGGCAGAGGCTCCTGCTGCCAAATATGTGGATGCTGACTATGTGGATAAATCAAAATTTAGTGAAATACCCATAAAACTAACCGATACGATTATAACAGGCAAGCTGACTTTGCCAAACAATGCCGCCAGCCAAAAGGTGCCGCTGATAATTCTGGTGCATGGCTCCGGTCCGAATGACGAAGACGAGACATCCGCTGTCAATAAGCCTTTCCGCGATATAGCTTTTGGGCTGTCGAGCCGCGGTATTGCTGTCTTCCGCTATAACAAACGCACATTGGTGGACAAAAATATCAGCGCCAGTTTGATGACGATTAATGAGGAAACGGTGAACGATGTGGTGGATGCCGCAAATATTTTTCAGCGCCAATATAGCGATAAGTTCGATAAAATCTATATACTTGGGCATAGTTTAGGCGGATATGCTTTGGCTCGCATTGCAAAGCGTGTGCCGCAGGCGTCGGGCTTTATTTGCCTCGCCGGCAATTCGCGACCATTAGAAGAGCTGATTTCAGAACAGGTAGAATATCTTAATAGCTTGAAAATTAAGGAGATAACAGATGCGGAAACTATTGAACAGATTAATCAAATCACGCAGCAAACGAGAAAAAGCTGTATGAGAATTAAACAGAGAAATTATGATATTAATACGCCTGCCGATTCGCTGCCATTAAGCATAAGCGCCATATATTGGAATGACTTAAAGGATTATAATCCTGCAAAGGAATTGCAAGGTGAAACTCGCCCAATGCTGTTCATTCAAGGCGAGCGTGATTATCAGGTAACGACTGTTGATTTTGATATTTGGAAGAAAAATTTGACCAAGCCGAGCAATAAATTTGTGTTGATTCCCAACTTAAACCATCTGTTTCAAAGCGGTACAGGCAAATCAACTCCTAACGAATATTTCGAGAAAAAAAATGTTGACAGCCATCTTATAGACGTAATTCACAGCTGGGTTCTACCAGAAAAATGACTTTATATTATGTATACATGTTGAATATATTCTACTCCCCATAATTTTTGATTTGATTTATTTGCTCTTGCATGCGCTGCTTGAATGCTTGCAAAGGTACGATATTGCCAAAGCCTAAATAATTGTCTTCATCTATAACCTGACCATTTACCACAGGATACATGCCATAAGAAAAACCACCACCGGAAGGTACTATTGAATAGTAGCATGCACTTTGGTCTGAGCGGGCTGATGATATCAAAGCGAAGATAATATATTCATGATTGGGCTTTATCCATTCTCCTCCGTTCGAATCGTATATGCCTTGATACATACTGTTGCCACTAATTCTTCGCCATTGGTGGCAGTAACTAAAAGCAAAATTATTTAGCATGGAAGGGGCATTTATATTACTGCTATCTGATTTCAGCTTATATAAATTATTATTCACGCAAGGAAATTTTTGCCCTTTGATTGTATCAAGAACAGTGCAAAAGGCTACATTTTTTGTTAAACAGGCACGACCTCCCGCAGGATCAACGACATCTGTAGTATTAACCTTTATATGTAAAATATAAGATACATCCACATATTTTCTTAGTCTTGCGAATGAACTGGTTTTGATTCTATCCATAAAACAACCATACACAAGGCGTGGCGGCACACCCTTAGCTGAACAAATACTGGGATTTAAAAAACTATAAAATCTTATTGGGTCGTAATCTGCCATTCTGTAGATATATTTTAGTGCATAAGCTAAAGTGTCGCTGTTACTGCCAACGCTTGCCAAAAGGCTCTCCGCATGTTCGATTCCCATAATAGCTTTTGCAATGCTGTCTCCGACAATATAGCCCTGCATAATTTCGTAAGGCATATTAGACTGCAAGACTGGCTCATACATATTCCTTGGATATGCAAAAAACAGCCCTTTCATAATGGTATCGCATGGTACAGCTCTATAAGTACATTGCAGCCCCTGCCCTTTAGCCTGTGGCGGCGCAGCAAAACTGCTCAATATTACTGCCGCCACGAACAATAATAAGGAAGTGACTATATTAAAGAGAGTGAATAAATAATATTTTCTTTTGCGAATTTGGGGAAGCAGTATTGTTTTTTTGTTGCTGTTCGCTTCTTTATGGGTTGCCATTGTTGCCTCCGAAGTTAAATATTGTTAATTGTAAGGTTAAAATAAAGAATTTACTTGGCATAAAAAATACAAGAAAAAATTTAATGTGATGCACACGGCTTGATTTGGCCACGGCAAAAAGCTTTACATTGCTCTGTGCAAAATAAAATCAATGAAATATTAATACGCTAACTATTATAGAAATAGTATATATATCAAAATTGCGACGGCTAAATACTTGTAGAATTGGATGAATTTTTCTTTCTTAGATGTTTTTTCATAAATGTAAACAATTAGCAGTGTCGAAAAAATTACAAAGAAAGCACAATAAATAGCTGTAATGATATCCGTGTCAAACAGCACATGAACAAGTCCCGGAGTTACAGGAGAGCCATAAATGATTAATAAATGGATTACATAGATAAACAGCGCCCGCTTGCTGAACATGGAAATTATATTCTCAAATCGCGAAAAACAAGGAACATATTTATAAAGCCACGCAGCTATCGAAATTGCCAAAAGAGCAAATCCAGCTCGACTGATAATTATTCCAAAATGTATCGGAACATGTATTTTACATTCTATTCCAATGTTATAAAACATCATAACTCCTATGATTATATATGGAATAGCAATTACAGGAATTTTTTTTGCGATGAAATTATTTCGATTTTCAGGCGATTCGCGCTGAATTAAACACCCAATAAATGAACCTATAAACAAGTAACCTGAAAATGGTAAAATTGGGAAAATCGTGCCGTGCTGCATGGATAAAAATGATGCGATTGGGAGTGGCAGAATCTCGAACCAATTGGTTGTTAGCGAAAGAGGTGCCATTATCAAAAATAAATTTCCCAATACGAAGACGACTGTCATTAGCTGAAAATTATTTTTTGTTAATTTAAATACCGCATTTAGCAATAAAAGCGAAATGGAGAACATTTGCAAGACATTAACAGAAAATAATTTGTATAATCCTGCCTCGCTTATAAACGGAATATCGTATAAATTATTTGCTGGGAATTGTAGCAAGTAGCCAATAATTAACAGGATAGAGCATGTTTTAATTCTCTTTTTGAAAGTAGTAGCTGGCACTTCCCCATCCGCATTTCTTTTGTTGGCAAAAATATGAACAGCTCCTGAAACCATGAGAAAAATTGGAGCCGTCAACCCTCGAATAGACGTCCAAAATTCCCAATACCACTTGCTCGAGCTGATAATATTATAATCTATCAATGCAAAAACAGTGTGCCCCTGCACCATCATCAGCATTGCAATAAGCCGTGCAATATCTAATGCAGATAAGCGCGAGGAATTATTCTGGTTCACAAAACTATTTTCATTTTTCAGTTTCACTGATTTATAGCAAGACCTGTTTTGATAAAACTACAAAGATAGCAAAAAAACAACATA
Organism: Kapaibacterium sp. (SeqCode); assembly: GCA_031550405.1. GTDB lineage: Bacteria > Bacteroidota > Ignavibacteria > Kapaibacteriales > UBA2268 > JAVBOP01. The sequence continues at coordinate 8,707 of JAVBOP010000119.1, read as the reverse complement.
ATTAATAGATTCTTCCAACAGATTTATGATTTTTTTTTCATAAATGGTTAAAAGGCATGCCCTATGCCAAAATGGAATACAGGAGAGGCAAATGGTTTTTTTGTGCCTGACGGATCATATACAGGAGCTGCAAAATCGAATCTTATTGGTCCAACAGGTGTGTCGTAGTAAATGCCTATGCCTACCGACATTGCCAATTTGGTAAAATAATCGGAAAATTTAAGCGGGGTTCTGGAAATATCGTCCTCATAATACCAGCCAAAAGCATTGCCAATATCATAATATAATGCAATTCCGACATCATTTAAGATACTGGCAAGGCTTTCGTTGACTCCGGGAAAGTCGGACAAATTGCGGCGCAATTCAAAGCTGCCTTCTATCAATGTTCTACTGCCAATATAATTTGTAGCATAATCTTCCAAGCTGGTGTTTGCAAAAGAAATATCCGCAGTGGAATAGCGCAAGTCTCTTGCTTTCCAACCTCTTATACTGTTAGAGCCGCCTGCAAAGAACTGTCTGTCGAATGGCACGAAAGCATTTTTTTCGTTAGACAAATAAGTTGTTCCTATCTTGCCTTTAACAGCGACAACCAAAAACCGAGATAATGACCAGTAATTTGTGTGCATTATCTGGGCGCGAAAATATTTGGCTGTACCTGCGATTGCAGGCAGCGATAGAAATACGTTAAATCCATCAATACTTATGTGGGAATAATTGCCGGATGTTGGCGAAAATTGGGCTTTTGCAGGCGACAATACATTGCTTTTTTTGTTGCTAATCAAAGACAGTGAGAGAATATTCGACGTAAATATATGTGTTTCGGGCTCGTTCAGGTAATTATAAATATTGCCATATATCTTCAAAGAATTATAGACATCAACCGAATCCTGCATAGTTGTTGCATTTGCAAAAGCTGTCGAATTGACTTCGGCATAATTAATAGGCACTTCCCTATCGAAATTCAGCTCAATCTGCATTCCTGTAAAGTAGGTGCGTCTTGGAAGAGATATATTGAATTTGAATGGCATCGCAAGCGTAAATACTTGAAACAGCTGGTTTTGCGTTTCATACGAAAGAGTTAAACTGGTAGCGGAGCTAACCTTTGAGTTGCCAATTTGCCATAGCAATGGCTGCGAATATTTAACACCTGTTTTGAACTCATAATCCGGAAAATCAAGGTGGTCAAAAAAGTAGTTTAGATCCTTTAAGGATATTTTCGCAAAGAAACCGGCATGCTGGGCTGAACCAAACAGATTGCGGTGCGATATGCCTCCTTCAACTCCAAAATTAATAAGATTGTCGATTTCTGTCTGGTTTAAGAATGTGCCTCCATCCCATTCTATCTGCTTTTGGTATAACGATGTTATCACAAAATCTCGAACAGTGTCCTGAGGAGCATATTCTCTTTTCAATGTATCAATAGCTATGGATTCAAAAACGCCTATAGACTGCAAATTGTCATAGGAGCGCTCAATACGCCAGCGAGCATATACATCCCCTTCTTTAAACAAAAGCAGTTTACGCCTTGTGCTTTCGGCAACACGCTTTTGGTTGCGCGTACTGTCAACAAAGATTATTTTGCCAAACTGGATTTTTTCTCCAACATCAAAATATCCCACAACACTGTCTGTGTGGCGAGTTGTATCCATAACGACATTGGGATAACTGTACTTAGAATACATATATCCAGCATTAAGCAGTATTTGGTTAATCGTTTGCATCTCGGTTTCAATCCGCATTTCGCTGAATTTGTCGCCCGATTTAATTCGTCTGGCTGTGTCAAGCCTTGCTCTAATATTATTGGGCAGCTTATCCAAGCCAATATAATTTATTGTATCAATTTTATATTGATTACCTTCAGTTATATAAAAAGTAAGCACATTTTTATTTATTGCAGTATCCGGTAGAAAGGAATAGTAGATGTCGACAAAATGATAACCATTAACATTATACAGGTCTATCAAAGCATCGACATCTGAATTGGCAACATCTTCATTGAAAAATTTATATTCTTTTTCAAATGTTTTAAGCGATCTTTCTAATTCATTGGTAATTATTGCCGGAAAAGTCTTATTCCGATTACATTGGTTGTAATACGTCAGAAGAACCTTATGCGGAAAACTCAAAGTTGTAGCTTTTGAATTTACATATTCTTGTAATTCAATTGACGTAAAAGCCTCATTTCCTAAAAAATCAACTTTGAATAATTCATAACCTCCAAGTTGAATTGTAGAAGGAATAAGCTCTGTGGAAATAGTATTATTAGTGCTATTAGACAAAGATGAATGTGAATATGCAATAAAAAAAAGCGCTGCTATAAATACAAAAGTTTTAATATGCTGTCTCCAATGTTATTGCACGCAAATATTTAATTTCAGCTTATATGCCTGAATTAAAAATATTGCTCTTCTTCATCATCATTATAAAAATATTCTTCATTTATAATGTCTTCATATTCGGGCCAAAGGTCTTCCATACCTTCTATAAGCTCATCATTGTCTTCCAGCTCCATGATGTTGTCCAATACTTGCTGCGGACATCCAACACGATTTGCATAATCAAGCAATTCTTCTCTTGTTGCTGGCCAAGGGGCATCTTCTAAAGTTTGTGCCAATTCAGGGGTCCAAAACATTTTCTATTTCTCCTGTTTTAAATTATGAAATTAAGTTGAACAATAACTCTGATAATAAGTTATTAACGGTTATTTTCTATAAGTTATATATAATGATTTTTTTTTAATTTTTCTCTTTAGGCTTGGAAGAATTTGGGTCTTCAGTATCCAAATCATTCGCCGCTTTTTTAAATTCTTTAATTCCGGAACCCAGCCCGCGCATCAATTCTGGAATCTTTTTAGCTCCAAAAAGCAAAACCACTGCCAAAATAATTAATACTATTTCCATCGGTCCTAAACTGCCCATAACTCTCCTCTCCAAATATTAAATGACAGCAAAAATAACTCTAAAATTCAAAATATACAAACAAATATTTGTCTGGCATATTCCACATATTTTTACCGAAAAATAATGATAAACAAGAATAATTTAAAATAAAAAATGATATTATTTAGCTTTTTTTCTCTGCTACACACCGGCTTGGTGGGAACGGTGGCTGCGTATGTGTGCGGCAAATACCAGCATACACAAAATTATCGATAATACCTTGTATTCATAGGCAGTTACGAAAATGTTATAATTCATGAAAAATATTACATGGCTGGGAGCGCAAATCACCAGAACTGGCGAAATGACAGATGCCCACGAGTTGGCAAACAGCACATCTTTTCGGACTATGCGGTAGAACAAAAACCATAATGCGCACCAGATAACCGGCAAGAATGGATTGTAGACAAGCAATGCGCCGAGACATGCAGCTAAGCCCCTGCCTCCTTTGAACTTAAGGAATATATTGAAGTTGTGTCCGATAACAAGAAATATTGTTGCAATCAGTGCATAAAAAGTTTTCGGATATATGAGATAATATGCAATAAAAACAGCTAAAGCACCTTTTAGAACATCGCATATAAAAACAAGCAACCCTATGGTTTTTCTACCAGTTACCTCATAACTATTCATTGCACCATAATTTCCCGAACCTTCTTTGCCCGGATTTTTATTCGCTAATATTTTAGAAAATATCAATGAAAATGGTACTGTTCCTATCAAGTAGCTGGATATTATGACTAAAGACAAGTTTAAAATATTCATACTGCATTCAAAAAATATTGGATAACATTAGAAGATTATGAATTTTTTTTAATAAATATTGTTGCAATATATAAGTTTAAGTCCTTGTTTTCAAAAGCGTTATAATGCCGGCAACAAAGAAAATCATATTCGCACTCCAGCCAACCATGTATGGAGGCAAATTCATCGAAAGACCGATTGGCTGGCTGATTTTGAAAAAAATCAGATATATAAACGAGATAATCATCGCTGCCGCAATCTGTATGGCAATTCCGCCACGCCTTTTGACCGAAGCGAAGGTAACCGCAAACAGCATCACGATAAAATTTGCCAGCGGCAGCGCCTGTTCCGCATGGTATTCGATTTCCAGTTTGCGCACGTCCTTGCCGCCATTTCTCAAAAGCAGTATGTATTCTTTGACTTCATCAAACGTCATTTCATCAGCCTTTTTGTTGATTTTTTCGAGCTGCCTGTCCTTAATTTTCATTGTAATCGGCATTTCTTCAAAGCGCTCGGTTACCACATTGCTGCTGCCAATGCGCTTTATAATGCCATGTTTCGCAATCCACGAATTTGCAGTATCGTTCCAAATCATTTGCTGCGCCTCAATCCGATAATTCAATCTCGGCGCCGCACCGGTGTCGTAATCTTCAATGGCAATTCTATTGGCAATTTTGGTTTGTGCGTCATAATACTGGATGAGAACATTGCGAGTTGGCGAATCGCGGAAAGCAAGATTGCTAACGGAATTTGATATATTCATCTTATTTAAATAGACTTGCGAGAATCTCTCCTTTTCCTCATTAGCAACAGGAACAATCCAGCCGTTGAAATAATATTGCCCGATACTGAATAAAATTCCGAGAATGGCAATCGGAAATAAAATGCGATATAAACTCATTCCGCCAGATTTCATCGCAGTAACTTCATTATTATTCGATAGTTTACCGATTGTAAACAGTGCTGCAAGCAAAATAGAAACCGGCATTAGAATTTTAAGAATTTCTGGCAAATAAACTAAATAATATTTAATAATCATTTCCAGCGGAACATTGGCATCCATGAATTTATCCATTCTATCCATAAGATTGACAACGATAAATATAACGCAGAGCGCCATCACCGCAAAAACCAGCGTAATCAATATTTGCCGCAGAATATATATGTCTAACTTTTTCAATCGCAATTTGATTTGTTAATAAAGCTCAACAAAGATATAAAAAAAAATGGGATTGATAAAATGCGCCCAAGCAATACCATTAACGATATAAATTATTAAAAAATATTCATAAATATAATAGAAAACCTGTGTGGTTGTCCTGCGATTAGCAGATATGCTATTAAAAAAACTGGCATAAAATCTTACGCCATTACTGATATGGCAAAAAATGGCAACCATTTGTTATGCAATCTTAACCTCCATTTTATCACTCTGTAATGCCGCTACCTTAATTTTGTGTTATAAAAAAAGAACAAATAATCAATATTCATTTATAATTCATTCATTAAAGGGTTAAAATTTTTATGTTAAAAAAAGATTTATTATTTATTGCAGTAGCTTTGATGCCATTTCTGCAATGTTCTATTTTTGCTCAATCCGGAAAGCCTGTTGAACAAAGGGTGCAGGAATTAGAAGAACAAAACAAAAAATTAAAAATTTCCGGCTACATTCAAGCACAATTTTTAAATGCTGAAGAAAATGGAGCAAAAACGTATTCTGGTGGAAATTTTCCATCCGAAAGTCATGATATATTCATGGTTCGCCGCGGAAGGTTGAAGGCAGAATATAAGTATGATATTTTAAACGCTGTTCTGCAATTTGATGCAACTGAAAAAGGCATTTCAATTAAAGATGCTTACTTAGATGTCAAAGATCCTTGGATTGATGTTTTTTCGTTAAAAGGTGGATTATTCAAAGTGCCTATGACAAATGAAATTTTATATTCATCTTCTGAGAGATTATCGCCAGAAAGAGCAAGAATGGCGCAGACTTTAATTCCCGGCGAAAGAGATTTGGGAGCAATGCTGACAATAAGAGCTCCTAAAAAACATTTTTTAAATCCAGTATCATTGAATATTGCTCTGTTGTCAGGAAATGGTATTAATCCTGAAAATGATAATCAAAAAAATATTGCAGTGCGGTTATATTACAACAATAATTTTGGAAATTTAAATTTGGGAATTGGCGGCTCGACATATCAAGGCGGAGTATATCAAGGTGATTCATTGGTTTATAAAATGGAAGGCAGTAAGTTTGTTGTAGATAATGCTATTAGCAATAAAGGGCAACAAGCTGAGCGTAGTTATTTTGCAGGAGAATTATTATTAGGTTATAAGTCATTTATTGGAAAAACAACATTAAATGGTGAATTTTGGACTGGTTCGCAACCTGCAAGCGCTTCTTCAAGTGAAAGCCCAAAATCTTCGACTTTACCTGCAGTACCAACATATATCAGACCATTTCAAGGTATGTTGGCGGTATTATCTCATGAAATCACCAATACAAATTTAACAGCAGCGGTGAAATATGATATGTATGATCCTAATACAAAAGTTTCGGGAAATGAAATAGGAATAAGAGATACATACACAAGTGCAACAGATTTAAGCTATACAACAATTGGAGCTGGCTTAATCTATGAACCTGTTAAAAATTTAAGACTTACTGTTTGGTACGATATGGTTGGCAACGAAAAAACAGATGCAATTACCACATATGTTGAAGATTTAAAAGATAATGTTTTAACTGTGCGTATTCAGCTAAAGTTCTAATTTTTATTCATAATTTTTTGAATAGCAATAAAGCAGGTAAATAATTATCTGCTTTTTATTTTGCAATAATTAATTGATAAATTCTTAAAAATATGATGTATACTACCTACGATATTATATTCATTTAAAAACTAGTTCATTAAAAACATAAAAGCCTGTAATCTAACGTATGGAACAAAATTGCAGGCTTTTTTATGCAATTAATATGTTAAATAGGCTTAATGGACAAAATTGTTGTTTTTTTCACCTGTTTTTCTCCTAACAGACAAAATAGTTGCTATTTTCTGTGTAACTATGTTCTATAACATTAGCTTATCCCCATGCAAACGTCTATTTTATCTGTTTTTATTGCTGAAAAAATCTTCGATGAATTTCTTCTTTCTTACCAAATTTAAGCCGTTGTGATTGTGCAAATTATTCTTAAAATCAGAGAAAAAACCATCTAACATATTCGTAGTATTTGGAAGGCATAGCTCCTTATATTTTAAATAGTTAAGCAAATATGGCAGATTATTTTTCAAGCTAAAATAAGCATTTCTAAGTCGCTTATAAGTGTAAAAAAATTTGACTGTTTTTGACAAAAGTGAATGTTCGTTAATAAAATCTTTCCATTTTAAATGCCATTTTTTAAGCTCGTTTACAAAGCTAACTTTATCTATTTTAACCAAAGATAATGCATGCAATTCTTTTGCTGCCTCTAATTTCATTTTTTTGATCAAATATCGCATAATAATTTGAGCTTGATGAAACTGTGACACATCTGAATTGGAACGTCCGAGAATAGCTTAAAAAGACCTTTTCGAGCGTGCACCTGTCGAAGTCGTCAGGTAGTAATTTCAAAAATTTCAAATCGGCATTTGAAAGAGCCGTCGTGCCAATATCGCGCCCATCCATCACATCCAGCAGAAGCATAAATCGTCTATATTTATTAAAAAAAATCATAATTCTTCATAATCATATTGCATGTTGTTCAGGTACAGACATGCAATGCAAATATAATAAAAAAAAAAGGGCATTTTTAATGCCCCTCTTAACATTTGTTATATGTTATACAGTATTAGTATAATGCCGGCTTTAGTTCAGCGCTCTTGCAGACCGGGCAGGCATATATCCTTGAATAAATTTTTGTATCAAGCAAATTACATTGCATAATTTTAGCTCCGTTATTAAATTATAGCAATTTTGCAATCAAATCCAAATAAGTATTTATTTAAAAATAAATTTAATATAATTTCCAAACATTTTCAATTACTTTGCGTATCTTTTAATTTTTTTTGTTGAACCTTACCAAATTTTGCGATAATTTTAGCAGCCGAAAGAAGAACATAATTTTTTGAATTTCTGGCATGGTATTTCCTTATTTTAGAATAGCTTAAACACATATTAACTATTTTTTCTGTTAATATGCTATAATTCAGGAACAGTGCCTAATATAATTACCTAACATGGCAATTCTATGGCAAAGGTTGTGCCACGATTGGGAGCGGTTTCTTTGATATAAATTTTTCCGCTGTGATATTCTTCAACTATACGTTTTACAAGGCTTAAGCCTATTCCCCATCCTCGTTTTTTGGTTGTAAAACCGGGTTCAAATATTTGCATTTTCACTTTTGCATTCATTCCTTTGCCTGTGTCTTTGATTAAAATTAATATTTTTTTAGCGGATATTGTGGATATCGAGATTGATATAGTTCCTTGTTTTGAGTCTATTGCTTCAGCAGCATTTTTTATTAAGTTCTCGAAAATCCAACCAATTAACATTTCATTAGCTTGAATTATTAATTTTTTTTCATAATTTCTTTCTATAACTATTTTTTCTGCAAAATGTGGCAGCCGTTTTTCATAATAATCGCAAACTTCATTGATTTTATCCGCAATATTAATTGGCTTTTTATCAGGCATTGAGCCTATTTTTGAAAAGCGTACTGCTATTATATTTAATCGGTTTACGTCATTTTCAATTTCATTTGCAGTTTCTTCAATAACTTCAGGAATTTCCTTGTTCAGCCTGAGCAATTCTATCCAAGCCAGCAGACTTGAAATTGGCGTACCAAGTTGATGTGCTGTTTCTCGCGCCATTCCGACCCAGACTTTTGATTGTTCATTTTTGCGGGCAGAATTAAATGCAAAATATCCGATTGCAACAATAACGGAAACGAATATCAGTGAAACCAGAGGGAAAAAGCGTAAATAGTCTATTAATTTTGAGTTAGAATAATAAAATTTATTAAAAATTTTTCCATCTTCTGTAT
>JAVBOP010000210.1:0-11632 GCA_031550405.1 Kapaibacterium sp. (SeqCode) | reverse complement strand
ATACAGCATTAACAAGATTAACTTGTTTTCCAAATAAACTTATGACAAATTTGGATATTAGCGGATGTGTGTCATTAACATATTTATATTGTTACAGTAACAACCAGTTCACGAGTTTGGATGTCAGCGGCTGTACATCATTAACAAGTTTAACTTGTTCCAAGATCCAACTTAAAAATCTTGATGTTAGTGGCTGTACGGCATTAACAAGCTTACATTGCGACAATAATCAGCTTAAAAATCTTGATGTCAGTGGATGTACGGCATTGAGGAACTTAAATTGTGGCTACAATCAGCTTACTAATCTTGATGTCAGCGAATGCACAGCATTAATTGGTTTAGGTTGTGACAATAACCAGCTTACGAGTTTGGATGTCAGCGGCTGTACAGCTTTACGCGAATTAAATTGTTCAGGTAATCAATTCACGAATTTGGATATTAGCGGCTGCACTGCTCTACGCGACTTGAAGTGTTATAATAACCAGCTTATGAGTTTGGATGTCAGCGACTGTACAGCATTAACACGCTTAGATTGTTATAATAACCAGCTTGAGAGCTTGAACGTCAGCGGCTGCACTGCTTTAGACACATTGGCTTGCTATGATAACCAGCTTACGAATTTGGATATCAGTGGCTGTACGTCTTTACGCGAATTAAATTGTTCGGGCAATCAATTCACGAATTTGGATGTCAGTGGCTGTACGTCTTTACGCGAATTAAATTGTTCGGGCAATCAACTCACCAATTTGAATGTTAGTGGCTGCACGTCTTTAGACACATTGGCTTGCTATGATAACCAGCTTACGAGTTTGGATGTCAGCAACTGTACTGCTTTAAGCAAACTGGAGTGCCGCTATAACCAATTTACCAGTTTGGATATTAGTGACTGTACTGCCTTAACCTATTTGGAGTGCCGTTACAACCAACTTACGAACTTGGATGTGTCAAAGAATACAAAATTGCAACATCTGTATTGCCGCAACAACCAGCTTAAATTTTCGACATTGCCACTGCCTAAAAAGCAATATGTTACATACGTTTACTCCCCGCAGGAGACGATACAAGGCGGGCCTGTTGCATATTCGAGCGGCATTGACTTAATCAGCGAGTATAGCATTGACGGCAATATCACAGAATATAAGTGGTATGATAGCATTGTTGAAATTCCAGCAAGCCAGTACACGGCAGCAGACGGCAAGTTCGTGTTCACCGACCCAAACCTTACAGGCAAGGCACTTATATGCAAGATGACCAATGCCACTTTTCCAAGTTTTAAATATAGTCCTTTAATATATCAGGTTACGATAACAGATGATGTTAGCATAGACGAGAATTATGAAAATTTATTCATAAATCTCTACCCTAACCCCAGCAATGAGATGCTGACAATCAGCAATACTGATAACAAAATATTTAAGAGTATTTCATTATTTGACATGTCAGGCAAGCTGTTAGCGGCATACAGCAATATAGATAACTCCATATATAGCATAGACATATCGGCATATCCCGTCGGCACATATATGCTGAATATCGATGGAAAGACGGTCAGATTTGTGAAGGAATAATGATGTTGAAAGGCAGGCTGATATATGCTATTTCGGCATGGGGAATTGCTGGCACTATATTTGTAGCGGCGTAAGGTTTTATGCCCATGCAAAAGAAGGCAACCGGAATATTAATTAAGAAGTTTATTAATCATATAGTTTAAATCATTATGCAAATTACATATAAGAGTGCAGGGGTTGATATTGACGCCGGCGAGGAAACAGTTCGGCTTATCAAGCCGCTGGTAAAATCTACTTTCAATAAGAATGTGTTGTCCGATATAGGGCTTTTTGGTGGTTTCTATGATGCCGAGTTTCCCGAATACGAGCACCCGATTCTGGTAGCTTCAACGGACGGCGTCGGCACGAAGCTGAAGATAGCTTTCATGAGCGGCACGCACAATACTGTCGGCTCGTGCCTTGTCAATCATTGCGTTGACGACATATTGTGTTGCGGCGCCAAGCCGTTGTTTTTTCTGGATTATTTCGCCACCGGCAAGCTTGAACCACAAGTTGCCGCAAAGGTTATAGAGGGTTTTGCCACTGCCTGTTGCGAGAATGGCTGTGCGCTGATAGGCGGCGAGACTGCGGAAATGCCGTCTTTGTACAATGCCGGCGAGTATGATATGAGCGGCACAATTGTTGGTATTGTTGATAAAAACAGGATTGTGAATGGCAAAAAAATCAAGCCGGGCGATGTTATGATTGGTCTATCTTCGAGCGGACTGCATACAAACGGCTATTCTTTGGCTCGTGCTGTGCTGTTCCCCAAGTACGGGATAGATGCTTATATCGGCGATATTGGCACAACCATTGCCGAAGCCTTGCTTGCCGTCCATAAATCCTATTTAAAAGAGGTGCATCCGCTGGTTGAGCAGGAGCTTTTGTCGGGTATTTCGCATATCACCGGCGGCGGGATAATCGGGAATACATCCAGAATTATGCCTGAAAACTGCGCAATGGCGATTGATTGGCATAGTTGGAAGCGCCTGCCGATATTTGACTTAATACAAAGAGCGGGCAATATCGCCGAAGAGGAAATGCGGCGGGCATTTAATTTAGGCATCGGCATGATACTTATTGCACCTGAAGCGAATGTTGATAAAATTATGCTTGCCACCCAAAAGCACAATCCGCTCATACTCGGTGCAATCAAAAGCCAGTAGAGCAAAAAGCGATATGGGATATAAATACCAAACAGTTATCAACTTTCAGTTTAACATGTAATACAAAAAAACACCCCGCTGCTTCGCAGCACCCCTCTACAAGAGGGGAATGTGTAAGTGCTAATATTTGCATAATGTTATATATTCCTCTTCTCTGACGGGGTAGGTTATGAATAAACATTAATCCAGTAGATTAATTGACACATATTGATAACTGTTGAATATTAAGGAGTTTATGAAAAATAATTCATAAATAGTGATTTATGGAATAGATAAAAAAATACCACGGGCAAGACGGGCTTGCCTGTGGTATATATTGCAACACTATATTATCTATATCCTGCATATTCCGCTATGCGACGCCGATAATGGCGTTGAATTTGCAGGCTTGGGCGCAGGCGCCGCACTTGATACATATTGTTTCATCAATATGGTGCGCCTTCTTGATTTCGCCGGATATTGCACCAACAGGGCATACCTTGATACATACACGGCAGCCGCGGCACTTGTCCTCCAATATCTCAGGCGTCATAAGGTTTTTGCACTGCTTGGCAGGACAACGCTTGTTAATGACATGTTCGTCATACTCGGCACGGAAATACTTGAGAGTTGCAAGAACAGGATTGGGCGCTGTTTTGCCAAGTCCGCACAACGAGCCAGCCTTGACCGCATGTGCCAGCTGCTCAAGCAGGTTAAGCGTATCTATAGTTGCATCGCCATTGATAATATCATCAAGCAGCGCAAGCATCTGCTTTGTACCTTCGCGGCATATAATGCACTTGCCGCAGCTCTCATTCTGCGTGAACTTCATAAAGAAGCGGGCGACGGATACAATGCACGTATCGCTATTCATCACCACAAGACCGCCAGAACCGACCATTGCACCGATGCTTAAGAGCGAGTCATAGTCCAGATTCAAATCCAAATGCTCTTTTGTAAGGCAACCGCCCGAGGGCCCGCCTATCTGTACAGCCTTGAAGGCATTGGGGTCCACTTCGTTCTTAGAATTAAGCACACCGCCGCCAATATTAAGCACTATTTCGCGCAATGATGTTCCAAAAGGCACTTCAATAAGTCCGGTATTGGCAACATTGCCTGTCAATGCAAAGGTTTTTGTGCCGGCAGCCTTTTCCGTTCCTACCGACTTGAATGCCGCATGCCCATTGTGTATGATAAGCGGCACCGCTGCTAATGTCTCAACATTATTAATACATGTAGGTCTGCCAAACAAGCCTGACTGGGCGGGGAATGGAGGCTTGGGCGATGGCATACCGCGCCGGCCTTCAATAGATGCAAGCAGCGCTGTTTCTTCACCGCAAACAAATGCACCTGCGCCCTCCATAACAGTTATCTTGAAACCCAAGCCGGAGCCGAACACGTCTTCGCCTAATATGCCTTGAGCTTCAGCCTCTTTTATGGCTGCTTTGATTCTTCTCACAGCGAATGGATATTCTGCGCGAACATAGACATAGCCTTCGTCGGCGCCAATAGCTTTTGCCGCTATCATCATGCCTTCGATAACGGAATGGGGATTGCCTTCCAGGATACTTCTGTCCATGAATGCACCGGGGTCGCCTTCATCGGCATTGCACACTATATACTTCTTGCCTGTTGGCTGCATGCGCGTTAAATCCCACTTTTTGCCTGTTGGGAAGCCGCCGCCGCCGCGACCTCTAAGTCCTGACAGAATAAGGCTGTTGCATATATCCTGATCTGTCATTTCGGTATATGCCTTACATGCGCCAAAATACCCATCATTGCCAATATATTCATCTATGGAATCAGGATCAATATGCCCGCAATTCTTTAGCACTGTACGTGTCTGGCGAGTATAGAACGGTATATCATGCGTGCCTTTGTAGCTTTGATGAGTTACAGGGTCTTTATACAGCAACCTTTCAACGATATGCCCGCCCACAAGTGTGGTGTATACTATTTCATTCACATCCTCAGGTTTGACATGCACATACTGTATATTGTCCGGCTCTATGGTAACAAGCGGTCCCATCTGGCAGAAGCCCTGACATCCGGAACTCATTACATAGTTAGGGTTATGCAGATAGTCGGGACTAACTCTATCGTCCTCGAAATCTAAATCGACAACTAAATTCAAGCCTGCAAGCTCAACCTGCCTCTTCATTTCTTCGAAGACTTTTATTGAACCATTGGCAACGCAGCCAGTGCCTGCACATATTGTTATCTTGCGCTGCAACTGCTTTATTTTATGGATATATTCTTCTTTTGCTAATTTTAAATCATCAAGCGACTTCTTCACTGATTGCCTCCTTTTTCATAATTTCATCTAATAGGGATTCGATACGTTCTGGCGTCATAACAGGATACACATCTTCGTTGATAACAACGACCGGCGCCAAACCGCAAGCTCCAAGACATGACACTATTTCGAGCGTAAACATCAAATCGTTGGTTGTCGTCCGCTTTTCGTTCAAGCTTAATTTTTGACTAATTGCATCTATAATATGTTCAGAATGCCGAACATGGCAAGCCGTTCCATCACAAACCTTGATGATATACTTGCCTTTGGGTTCAAGGGCAAAATGTGCATAAAACGTAGCAACTCCATATACTTTTGCAGGCGAAATATCCAGCGACGAAGCAACGAAAGTCATAATGTCTTCAGGGAGATACCGATATTCATCTTGTATTTCTTGGAGAATGGGAATCAGTTTGTTGGAATTATAATCATATAATTTCAAAATATCGCAAACCTTTTGAAATTTGCGCATCATGGAAGAGTCCGAACTCTTTTCACTCATTATTTTACTCAGTTATTTTGGGTTAAACAGTAGTTAAATGATTAGGCTACAAATATAGCTAATATTTCACTAATAATTGCAACATCGCTATAATTACGGCTTTTGTCTTTTCATAAATTGTCCTGTTGCACGATCAAACCTTTATTGCCGGTTTCAAATGCAATAATACTGATGTAATGTTTTTAGCATTTATTACACTTTCATTAGTAGTAGATCATTTGGTTTGTGTGAACAGGATATAATGAGATGCTACATAATTATTAAAAAATATTCATAAATATATACGTTTTAGAGGATTCACTGGTTTCATTATATTCACATAATTTATATGTTTATAAGGAGATTGCAACTTTTTCAAACAGAAATGGTTTGGTATTGCCCTGAGAATGCGATAAAAAGTATGCTCATATTCATATTATTTACATATTTTTGTATCTTTTGCAATTGTTGATATTTTGAAAACCATGACGTATAGATTTTGCTTGCTTGTATTATTGTCTGTGCTTGCCAGTGCTGCGGCGAGCGCCCAAAAAAGTGCAACCGTAAGCGGTACAGTAAAAGACGAAATTTCCAAAGAAACGCTGATTAGCGCAACCATTATGCTCGAAAGTACCAAATTAGGCGCAAAGAGCAATAAAAGCGGCTATTACTCTGTGCAGAACGTGCCGGCAGGCGAATATTCGCTACGCGTAACATATCTGGGGTATGAAAAATACATTAAAAAAATAACTTTGGCAGCAGGGCAAAACCTGCGGTTGGATATATTGCTAAAGCCGGTGACAATACAGACAGAAACTGTCGAAGTTGAAGCAAACAGGGAGTTAGTGCAGCGCGAGATTACTATTTCGACGGTAAATGTGCCTGTACATCAAATACAAAACATACGTGTAGGCGGTGAATCCGATGTGTTCCGCACTCTGCAATTTCTGCCCGGTGTTCTAACGTCATCACAGCTATCGAGCGGGCTATTCGTGCGTGGCGGCTCGCCCGACCAAAACCTTATACTGCTTGACGGTGCATCGGTATATAACCCATCGCACCTTTTCGGCTTTTTCTCTACCTTTAACACCAATGCTATCAAGGATATAGAGTTTGTCAAAGGCGGCTTTGATGCCGAGTATGGAGGCAGGCTATCCTCAGTTCTGAATGTTACGCAGAAAGATGGCAACCGCTCGGAATTTCATGGGGATATTTCGTTAGGGCTTATATCCTCTCAAGCCAATATAGAAGGTCCGCTGTTCAACGGCTCGTTCTTTCTTTCTGGGCGCAGGACATATATCGACCTGATACAGCCCATAATCCCTCAATCGCCTGAAGAGCCGCTGCCCAATTTCTATTTCTATGACATAAATGCCAAAGTGGTGCAGGAAATAGGCGATAACGACAAGGTCGCTGTTACAGGGTTTTACAGCAATGACATACTGGATTTTTCCGGTTCAAGCAGCACAATAGGCATGAGAACTGGCAACAGGCTGCTATCAGGGCACTGGTCTCATATATTTGCCGATAACCTGTTCTCAAACGTTGTAGTGAATTACAGCGAATATTCCATCAAATTCAGCGGCGGTGAATCCGGATATGGCTTTCTGCTGAACAATGGCATATCTGACCTTACAGGCAAGGCTAATTTGGAATGGTTTATAAAGGAAAACGCTTCCGCCAAGTTTGGGTTCGAGGTAAATAAATTAAATTTCAGCTACTTAATGAATTTTACGGGAGATACCGATACCACCGCCAATACCGGCGGCATTGCCTCAACCAATATGGAGGTGCCTGATTTGAACTATGCACTGTTCGCACAAACCAAGTTTAATATTACCGAATACTTAGCAGTGCAGGCAGGACTTCGAGGTTCATATTTTCAACTCAATGAAAGCATGTATGTAGACCCGCGCATTGCGTTGCGCTATATGCTGACGGGCAATATCTCGCTCAAGGCTGCATGGGGCATATACCATCAGGGGTTGCGCCTTGCCACTTTGCCAGATTTTAATATCATCGACACATGGCTGCCGTCAGATACCACTGTGCCTATATCCCGCTCTAACCACTATATATTCAGTATAGAAACGCATCCTTTTGATGGCTACGACTTTAATGTTGAAGGCTATTACAAGACTATGGACGGCATTAGCGAGCTAAACTCATTCTCCATGAATACCAGCTCCATTGCCGAGGTTGTATATGTTGGCGACGCCCATTCCTATGGCGCTGAGATATTTCTGCAAAAAAAGAGCGGTCGGCTAACCGGCTGGATTGGATATGCCTTAGGCTTCATATATGCCCAGTTTGACAGTATTAACGCTGGCAGGGAGTTTCGCCCCAAGTATGATAGAAGGCATGATATTAAGGTCGTTGCCCAATACAGGATAACGGATGATATTGAGGTCGGCGGCACATTCACTTTGCAGAGCGGGCAATCCTACACGGGCAATACCTCGCGAGGCAGGATATTGATACCCGATATGATCTACGGGCGCAACAAACAGACGGCATCCGAGCGATACGGCTTGCGCCTGCCTATGTCCCACCAGTTAAATTTATATGGCTCTTATGATTTCAAGATGTTCAAAAAATTCGATGCAACGCTTGTTGTAGACATCTACAATGTGTACAACCGCAGGGATATATTAATGCGCTATTACAACACCATTGACGATGTAACGGTTGTCGAAGATGTGCTGCTGCTTCCCATCTTCCCATCCATCTCTTTAGAAATCAGCTTTTAATATTTATATGAATTTTAATTCATAAACAATATAAATAGTATATTTTAAAGGGTATTAAAATTCCCATCTTTTAGAGGAGTGGCAGTCGCTTCGACTGACGGGGTTTGGTATTGCATATTAAAGTGAAAGTTGATAATTGTTGGATATTAATATAAAGGTAATGATAGATAAAACCTCGCTTTGAAGCGAGGTTTTTATTTCGATTGCTGTTATTTGCTTATTATGAAGTTTGAGATTGATGTGCCTTTGTCTGTTGTCATTTTAATGTAGTAAGCACCGTTATTCAAATTCAGACTGGTTATATCCACCGTAAATACGCCTTTCTCGAAAAGCCGATTAGCCACAGGCGTCAATAATACCTGCCCCATTGAATTTAAAATCTCAATACTGATATTGCCAGCCTGCATGTTTTCGAAGATTATATTCACATATTCAGATGCAGGATTTGGATATATTGATGCAATGGCAGTAGCTTTTGGCTCGAAGCCGTATAGCTCATCAATAGAGCCATCTCCCTTGAACCAGAACTTATATGCACCACCTGCGCCGACAATCGGAGATGTCTTTTTCACAGCATCGCCATGTCTTGCCTCAATATAATATTCTATCGTATCAGTATCCGCCCAAAAGCCCTGCACCTGCACGCTATATTTGACATCCTGCAAAGCCATAACAAAATCTTGCCATTCGCTTGTCCCTACTTTTCGTATTTTCAGCAACAAATTATCCACAGGCTCATCTATATTATTAGAAACTAATTCTGCACTAAAATCCATAGAATTGGGAGTTCCATTTAAGTTATCCCTTACAGGCTTATGCTTAATGGTAACAACCTTTTCAGCAGGTATCTGCATTGTAATACAGTGAATTGCACCGCCGCCCGGAGTTAATGATCTTGCATCAATAGGCACAAGGTTATAACCCGGCAACAATTTTTTCAATACCTCATTCTGTGTTGAATCATAAGCATAACCTGCTTCACCTTTTCGCGAAAACGAAGGATAAATGTATGATTTGTTAACAAGCAAGCCATTCAAATAGCCGCGTGGATCTCTGTTATATGCAGCATCAGTTGTTGGCATTTCACCGTCGGCTGTTGGATATGGTCCATCAGCGCGGCGCGGCATAGGTGCATTTAAAAAGCGATAATTTGTGCCATAACAAGTCTTCTTGCCATTCAAATACTCTCTATTCTGCTGTATAATCTTATAGTCTGTTAATACGCTGTATTTTTCGGGCATGTTAGCGATAAGCATAGTTTCTTCATCAAATTGCTTAATCCATAAATCAATATGCCCGGTACCGCCATCATATTTTAAACTTTGCACAAGATTAGGCTCTTCAGTACTAAATGCTACTTTCATTATCCCGTCAATCTCCTCCTTGGTTCTACCAGGATAAGATGTTGCTACCCATGTTTGTTGTGTTTCGTCATAATAAAATGGTCCACTTGGATCATAGTATTGCCCATTTTCGAATACTTTAGAATTATTTATATATATCACATCCCCATACGTTGCAGATTTATAGCCATCAGTCATAATATTACCACCTTCCATTTGCACATCTAATGGATAATAATCGTAACCTCTATCCGTCAACACTTTGCGTGAAAATTTGTCATCATAAGGACGCCCAGGATAATATATAGCATCATTAAATCCAAGCTTTTGTGTACCATTGTCATTATAATAAAAACCATGCGGTCCCCAATCCCTTACCCAGAAAGCATCTTCAGCTATTTCATTAAAAAATCTATACTTATTTTCCTTAAGCGGCATACCAATTTTCGCCATATAATCCTTTAATATGGTAGTGTCTTGAATTGCGGTCATTCTAATCCATGCTTCACCGTCAGCCTCCTGAATAGCATGAATCAAATTAGCCCAAACATAAGCAGTGGTATCATAATCGGATATGGGTTCACCTTCCAAGGGTATATTAGCTGTAGAAATAATATTTTCTTTAGGTATCACAATAACAGCATGTGTATCTAAAACTCCATTTATAGTTAAGCCGTAATAAAATGGCCATAAGATACCATCCCCTGGCTTGCAGGCTGAAAAATATTTGTAATATGTATCTATTTTTAAAGTAGATAGCTTTCCTAAGGCATTCAAAACATAGTAATAGGTGTTACCAAAATTTGCCATAAACATAGGAAGATAGCCTATAGCTTCATTGACATAGCCATAAGGAGTACAAGGTATTGACACCATTACTGCCTGCATTTCTTCAAACTCAGCGATGTATCTTATGCTTTCGGGCAGTTGAGTCATCTGTGACTGGAGTTGCGGGCTTTTTTTTTCCGCTTCAATGCCTTTTATTTGCTCCATTTTTTTATATGAATTGGGAGGCAAATCAGGAGTAGCAGGCTTTTTTGAAGTATTGTTTAATTTGATTTTTTGCTGCATATCAAGACTTACAGGTCTATTAACATCAATATCATTTATTGTTTCGATATTGATAAGTTCATTTGACTGCAAAGTATTGGTATTTTTTAGCCTGTCTTTCATGATTTGGTCATAATACGCCTGCCTTTCGGGCGATAACTTAACAGGCTTTGCCTTGATGGTTGTATCTTGCGCCGATAAGCTGCCAAGCAGCAAGAAAGCGCACAAAGATAATGAAGTGATTAATCTCATAGTTTTAGTTTTATGTTTAGTTTTACAATTATGAATTTTTATTAATTATTGGAATAGTTACTGTTTCATAAAAATATAATATAGTATTTTTTTGGCAATTAAACAGCCTCTCTATGTTTAATCAAATACTGTACAGGATATTTTTTCATATAATTTTGCATAAAAGCAGAAAAGATTTGTATATATGAAATAAAAGTGTTATCTTTGTATTCCTTTTCTTATGGGAAGGGTATTAATAATTAGTGCGGGCAGGTGCCAGAGCGGTCAAATGGATCAGACTGTAAATCTGACGGGTCATGCCCTACGGAGGTTCAAATCCTTCTCTGCCCACATAATTTTGCGGGAGTAACTCAGTGGTAGAGTTTCTGCCTTCCAAGCAGAATGTCGCGAGTTCGAGCCTCGTCTCCCGCTCGTGATGACAGTCTTCTTACTAAAAAGCGGTATTTCCGCTTTTTTTTATAAGTTTGATACATAAATAATTTTCTTTATATTTGTATTTAACTGTAAGCTTCTATAACAAACTTGCGGGAATAGCTCAGTTGGTAGAGCATTAGCTTCCCAAGCTGAGGGCCGCGGGTTCGAGTCCCGTTTCCCGCTCATGGTAGAACTCAAGCTGATGTAGCTCAGTTGGTAGAGCACATCCTTGGTAAGGATGAGGTCGCCGGTTCAATCCCGGCCATTAGCTCAAAATTGATATAATATATGTAACAAACGGGCATAGCTCAATTGGTAGAGTGGCGGTCTCCAAAACCGTAGGCTGCGGGTTCA
>JAVBOP010000089.1:0-21448 GCA_031550405.1 Kapaibacterium sp. (SeqCode) | reverse complement strand
ATACAGCGTTATCATCCGCATCGGCGACAAGGCAAAAGCAGAAAAACTGATAATAAACAGATAGGTTTTTTTTCACAATCCTGTGGGGGCGTATAATATTACGCCCCTGCTTGATATTTTAAATCATCAACACCCCGCTGCCATTTTCATCCGTTCCCTTCGACACGCTCAGGGAACTTTGGAAGACAAGCTGTATTATAATATAATTATGTCAAGTATATAAATTATCTTTTATAGTTGGGCATCTCTACAAAAAAAAATTAACATTATAATGTGAGATTCGGTTTAAGCAGTATCTTTTTCTCAATGTTTGAAATGGCGCATGCCGGTGAATATCATGGAGATGTTGTGCCTATCGGCAGTCTCGATAACTTCGCTGTCCCGGACGGAGCCGCCGGGCTGTATTACAGCAGTAGCGCCCGCTTCTATCGCCTCCATCAAAGCGTCCGCAAAAGGGAAAAAGGCATCGGAAGCTATTACCGAACCTTTTAAATCAAGGCTTGCTATTTGAGATTTCTGGACGGCAATGCGCGATGAGTCAACCCGAGACATTTGACCGGCTCCAATGCCAAGCGTCCGCTCATCTTTGGCGTATACAATAGCATTGGATTTAACATGCTTAGCAATTTTCCAGGCGAATAGCAAGTCCCTTATTTCATTTTCATCAGGCTGTCGGCTGGTTACAACCTGCATTTTTTCATACAACATATTGTCGTATCTTTGATATAGCAATCCTTCGGGCAATCCTCGCATGGAATATTGCATACTTGCCTTAATTTTACCATAGTTAGCAACAACAAGCCGCCTGTCTTTTTTGGCAGTTAATATGCTTAATGCTTCTTGAGTAAAATCTTTTGCTATGATGATTTCGGCAAACAATGAATGTATATGTTCGGCAAAATCCTTATCTGCCAAGCCATTCAAGGCAATAATACCGCCGAAGGGCGAAACGGTATCAGTTGCAAAAGCATTCTTATATGCCTCAAGAAAATTATCCGCAGAAGCCACGCCGCATGGATTGGTGTGCTTGACAATAGCAACCGTCGGCTTCTCAAATTCCAAAATCAATTCGCAAATAGCGTTCATATCCATAACATTGTTGTACGAAAGCTCCTTGCCGTGCAGCTTGCTGAACTGCGATAGAAAATGCCCGTATACAGCCGCTTTCTGGTGAGGGTTTTCGCCATACCGGCAATTTTGCGCCTTTTTGTACGAAAGCGTCAGCATTTCAGGAAATTCGACATCGTTTTTCCTGTTGAAATAACCGGCAATCACAGCGTCATAATGCGCCGTATGATTGAATACTTCGCCGGCAAGCTGCAAGCGGAATGCTTCAGGAATAGCACCAGTTTTATGAATAAATTTTAATATTTCTTCGTAATGTGACGGATTCACAACGACCGCAGTCCATTGATAGTTTTTTGCAGCAGAGCGCAGCATGGCTGGACCGCCAATATCAATATTTTCAACAAGTTCTTCGTGCGTAGCATCAGGATTATCAAGGGTTTGCTCGAAAGGATATAGATTCACAACAAGCAAATCAATAGAATTGATCGCATGCTCATTGAGCTGCGAAATATGATCTGCATTACCCAAATTTGCAAGTAATCCGGCATGAACAGTGGGGTGAAGTGTCTTTACACGCCCATCTAAAATTTCAAGAAAATTGGTAAGCTCTGAAATATTTTTTGCTGGTATGTTATTATTTTGCAATAACTTGGCGGTTCCGCCCGTTGAATAGATAATAATATTTTTTTCATGCAACTGCTGTGCAAAAGGGACAATGCCAGTTTTATCGGAAACAGAAATTAATGCTGTTTTAATTTGATAATTATCGGGTTTCATACTGTAACATGTTTAATTTGTAGCAAACACAAACATACAAAAATTATGGATACTATCCTCCAGTTTTATATTCTGCCGAATTTTTTGTCGAAATCAAGTAGTGAATACTCAATTACAATGGCGCGTCCATGTGGGCAAGTATATGGTAATTGGCAGTTAAATAATCCAGTTACTAATTTTTTCATAGCTTCGAAAGAGAGTTTGTTTCCAGCTTTGATAGCAGCTTTACAGGCTATTGTTGCCAGTAATTTGTCCTGCCTGCCTGTGTGATTTATATCTTCATTTGCAACATAACTTTCGATTATCTCAAGAAAAATCTGCTCAACGGAATCTATCTCCAAGCTATTTGGTTTAGAGGTAATTACAGCTTTTTTAGGAGATAAGTCAAAGCCAAATCCAA
The DNA here is from genome assembly GCA_031550405.1 of Kapaibacterium sp. (SeqCode). Taxonomy (GTDB): domain Bacteria; phylum Bacteroidota; class Ignavibacteria; order Kapaibacteriales; family UBA2268; genus JAVBOP01. Next base: position 19,203 of record JAVBOP010000089.1, on the reverse strand, counting down.
CTTGCTGCAAATCATTTTCGATATCTTTAAGCGCCGCAAATTGCATATTATTCAAATGCAGTTCTATCGGAAAAAGTAAATTTTGCCTGTCGGTCTGGTTTTCTGAATTTTTTTTAATTAATCGTTCGTAAATGATGCGTTCGTGCGCATTGTGTTGGTCAATGGCAAGCATTCCTTCCGAAGTTTGCATAAAAATATATTTAGAATGAAATTGCCATAAGTTACTTGCAGTTAATTCTTCTGTTTCGATGTTTTTTTTGCTGAAAAATTCAGGTTTATTTTCGCTTAATTCATTGGTATTGCCGTATAAGGAATCGATAGCTGCTTTTGAAAACGGACTGTACGAAGCTTTGTCTGGAAAATAATTTTTGCTGCTTTCAGAAATATTTTTGCTGATATTTTGAAAATTTGAGGCAGCATTTATTAATTTTCTTTCATTTATTATTTCTCCAGTGATTTTATCAACTATAATCGTATTTTGTTTGCCTCCTGCATCAGTATAATTGACGGGCTCATAAATCGATTTTTCAGTAGTAAATTCCGGAACAAGATTGTGCAGCTTCAAAGCATCAAAAACAGCCTTTTTGACACAGGTAAAAATGAGCCGCTCATCCTCAAATTTCACCTCGCTTTTTTGCGGATGAACGTTGACATCAACGGATTTATAATCCAGTTCAATATGCAAAACGAACATCGGTTTGGGTTTTTTATTAAACAAATTTTCAAAAGCGCTGCTAACCGCATAATTTAAATTTTTGCTTATAATGCTTCGTTTATTCAGGAAAAAATATTGGGCGGAATTTGTTACCGTTGCAAATTGCGGTTGCTCTACATATCCATAAATCCTTATTTTATCATAAGTTGCTTCTACTTTTAATAGACGGTCTTCGGCATTTCCGCCAGCAACCAATGCAATTATTCGCTCTTCCAATGTCTCTGGCTGAACATCAAAAATAAGTTGATTATCAGCATAAAAAGTAAATCTTTTTTCAGGATATGCCAATGCCAATTTATACATTGTTTCCTGTATGTATTTGAATTCTGTAGTATTTGCCTTCAAAAACTTACGGCGCGCCGGAACATTATAAAAAAGATTTTTAACCAAAACTTGAGTTCCGGCTTCGATATTATCAGGCTCAACTAAAAATTCTTTTTGCGGCTCCGAAATCAGTTTCCAGCCGTGTTTGTCATTTTGGCGTCTTGTGCGAATTTCCAACAAACTAACCGACGAAATTGACGCCAAAGCTTCGCCACGGAATCCAAAAGTCCTGATTTCTTCGAGATCTTCCACCGTAACAATTTTACTGGTTGAATGCCTGAGAGGCGCAAGCTCCAAATCTTCTTTAGCCATGCCGTTGCCATTATCGACAATGTGTATCAACGTTTTGCCTGCATTTTTGATAAATACCCCGACTGTGTCCGCATTTGCGTCGAGAGAATTTTCAACTAATTCCTTTATGACAGACTCTGGACGCTGCACAACTTCGCCTGCAGCTATCTGATTGGCTATAAATTCCGGCAGTATTTTTATCATTATTTATTAATATTTTTTAATAACTCTGTGCGATAATTAATTTATATATTTATAAGCAGCTTAAAATTAAATAACTACAAGTATAACAAATGTATCCGGAGATTACAATGCCACCTTCGATGAGCATAATTACCATCACCTCTGCTATTTTATTCTTTCTATCCAAGATTGGGCAAAGCCATGTTGCTGTATGGCTTCGTGTGCCTCGCTATAGCTGGTAAAATTGCCAAAGCGCACCCTGTACCAAGTTTTATCTTTTATTTGCTGCGTTGTAATAGTGCCTCTAATATTTTTGCTTCTCAGCATTTCCAGCCTCAATTCCGCATCTTCGCGGGAAGGCGAAGCATATATCTGGACAGTATACAAACCATTATCTTGTTGATTTTTATTAATTTTAGCAGGTGTTGGCGTATTTTTGGATGTATACTTTGGTTTGACGGGCTGTTGCTTTGCAACGGAAGATATATCCTTCGGCACAGTATCAATAGCCTTTGCCGTATCTATCGCATCAAGATTTTTTTGAGCAGTGTCCTGTGGCATAACCTTATTATTATCAGCAAGATGCGTGGAATCAACATATGTCATATCTATTCGCGTGCTGTCAATGGCTATGGCATCAGGCTGTAGTTTGAATTTGGAAATATAAAAATTATATCCGAACATTCCAGCAATCACAGATATAACCATAGCAGCAGCAATAATTATGAATTTCTTTTTACTTTTCTTTTCGCTGGATTGATGGACAGAAACTGGGACATGCTCAGGCTTTTCTTCAGAAATAGCACCAGTATTTTCGGAAACATTATTATCTTGAGAGGCAGCAGTATTGTGTGATATCTCAGGAACTGCAATCGGCTCCGGTGCTTTCGCCATTGGTTCCTCCGACACGTTGGTGTGTATTTCGAGGCTCATTAAATCAGCCGTAACCTGTGCATTTTTATCGTTTACAATATCATTTTCGTCCGCACTTGCAGAGCCGTATTCAATAACATTGTCGCTTTCAAGGATGGTTTCATCAGGTTTGCTTTGCTTTTCTTTAGTCCGGTTAATGTCTTGCATAAGCATATTTTTGAAGTCATCGTCAAAACTTATTTCTTCAGTATCCTGCTGTTGAATATCATCATTTTCAGATGCAACGATAGTTGTTTCTGTGTCAAAAATCCCTTTAGAATTTTGGGCTGCATTTATTTCCAATTCATCGTCATCTTTCAAAAACTCACCCTCATTTGATGTGTTTGCTTCCTCTGTGTCATTATTTGTATCACGTTTGTAATCAGGCAATTCTGCTGGATATTTACCTAAATTTTCAACCCAAAAAACATCATTATCCGATTCTTCGGGAGTAAATCCTGCTTCTTTTTCTTCAGGTTTAAGTTGCTCGTCAAATATATCCATAACTTATAATTCTACTTACCAATTAATAACATTTTTATTATCACAAATATACAAAAAAAGATTGATATTAATATTTTCAAATCAAGATTATTCACAGTATTTGTGTTGCACGCAAGATGCTTTTTTAATTGCTAATAAGCGATATTCCTGCTTTCTTTTGGCTTTATGGGCGTCCAAATTTCTTCTTCTGAGGCAGGATCATTGTTTTTATATTTTTCGCCCAAAACCTCAAAATGCGGTCTGTCGTCCAAATCATAGCACGAATGCGGCAGCCACGTTCCCAAAATATATTGGTAAATTGAATGATCTGTGCTTAATCCTTTGTACTCAAAAACAGCGTAAAGTCCGGCAGGCAAAATGAATGTTTCCATACCGTTTGGTATATCTTCAAAATCAGAAACTTCAACGGCAGCCCATTTTTCAAATTCATTAACCGCATTAAAATTCGTGAAATACGCAGGCTCATAAACGGATATTGAAATCAAATCACTGGTTAATGTTTTTGTTATTTCTTTTCGTCTTGGCATGAAATTTTTCCAAAGTGCCATCACTTTATAATCGACAAGACTCATTTTTATTCGATTGCCAATTAATTTTTTTTCATTTGATATTGCTATTCGTGCTTCCATTAATACATGATAAAATATGTTTGCATAAAATTCTGCCGTTGCTCAATCCGCTTAGTTATAGCTACAAAATTATTAATTATATTGTATAAAAAAAATGATGTTATGCGTAGTCTATAAAATCAGATTATATCAGAGAATTATTAAAAAATATTCATAAATGGGATATGCAATGGATACAAATGAAACAACGCAAAAAAAATTAGAGGAAATTAATAAGGAAATAGCAGAACTTACCCAAAACCGCGATATTCTGCTCGAAAAATGGAATAACGAAAAACAGCAAATTACGAAAATACAGACTATTAAAGCAGATATAGAAAAGGCAAAACAACAGGCGGAAACTTTTGAACGGGAAGGAAACCTTGCTAAAGTTGCGGAGCTGCGGTATGGCATAATCCATAAATTACACAGCGAGTTAGAGATAGAGAACGATAGTTTGAACAGGCTGCAAAAGGAAGGCAGCATGCTGAAGGAGGAGGTTACCGCTGAGGATATTGCTGAAGTTGTAGCCAAGTCAACCGGCATCCAAGTCAGCCGGCTGCTCGAAACCGAAAGGCAGAAACTGCTCCAGATGGAAGAGCGCCTGCACCGCCGTATAATCGGGCAAAATGAGGCAATATCTGTCATTTCCAATGCAATTCGCCGCTCGCGCGCAGGACTGCAAGATGCTAATCGTCCTATAGGTTCGTTCATTTTTCTTGGTTCGACGGGTATTGGCAAAACGGAAATGGCGCTCGCTCTTGCGGAATTTTTGTTTGATGACGAGAATGCAATGATTCGCATTGATATGAGCGAGTATATGGAAAAATTCGCAACCTCACGCCTTATCGGTGCGCCTCCGGGATATGTTGGATATGAGGAGGGCGGGCAGCTTACAGAGGCTGTGCGTCGAAAGCCGTATTCCGTTATATTGCTCGATGAAATTGAAAAAGCACACAAAGATGTGTTTAATATATTGCTGCAAGTGCTTGATACTGGAAGGCTTACGGATAGCAAAGGCAGGGTTGTAAATTTCAAAAATTCGATAATTATCATGACCTCTAATCTCGGTTCTGAATTGATACAGGAGGAAATGCTGCATTTTAATGAGCATGAAAGGGACATGATATTTGATGATTTGAAATCCAAATTAGTCGAATTGCTGCTTCGCAACATGCGTCCTGAATTTGTCAATCGTATTGACGAAATCGTTTTATTTAAGCCGCTTACGCAAAATGAAATCATACAAATATCCAACCTCCACATAGATAAATTGCGTGGGCAATTGCAGCATCAGGGAATAAATCTGGATATAAGCGCTCGGGCGATGAAGAGGATTGCAGAGCTTGGCTATGACATGAAGTTCGGAGCGCGGCCGCTTCGGCGGGCGATACAAAAACACATTATTGACAAGCTTTCTGCAAAGCTCATAGCAGGCGAATATGTTGCAGGCGATACTGTTTTCATTGATATTGACGCTAATAATGAATTTATTTTCATAAAACAAATGAATAACAGCATAACCCTGTCAAAGCTATAGGAGATTGGTTAATTTTGAGAAATAACTATCGCATATTTTTTTGTAGTTTTTGCAGAAAGTGTTATATTTGCAATTACTCTTTGGCGCTTTGTGCTGGATAGGCGGAAATGGCGAAATGGCAGACGCACCATCTTGAGGGGGTGGCGCCCAACGGGCGTGCGGGTTCAAGTCCCGCTTTCCGCACGATTCATTTTGGATCTCCTTAAATTTATAAACAAAATTTTTTTTCTACCTTAAAAATGCGTTTTTAAGGTTTTTTTGTAACATAAGTATTTAACTGTAACTATATTAATAATTAATTTAAAAAAATGGCAGAAAAAAAAGATTACCTGAATCCTGACAATCTAGTGGAACATATTGATATTAAAGCACATAACGTTGTAGGGCTTGTTGATGCAATGGGCAAGATGGCATTTCAGGCTCGCAACCTGAACCGTGCGGCAAACATATATAAAATGATGCTCGAAGAGATTAACTGTACGTCATATTTGACACTTGCCGGCTCGCTATTCAGCGCAGGCTTGAAATCGGTTGTGGTTGATATGCTGAAGCATAATATGGTTGATGCAATTGTATCAACGGGTGCGAATATTGTTGATCAAGACTTCTTTGAGGCACTTGGTTTTCGCCACTATCAAGGCACGCCATTTGTCGATGACAACAGGATGCGGGAGCTTATGATTGACCGGATCTATGATACTTTTATCGACGAAGAGGAGTTGCGGGTGTGCGATATGACAATTGCGGAAATCGCTGATTCGCTGCCTGCAAGACCGCACAGTTCGCGCGAGTTTATTGAGGCAATGGGCAAATATCTTGTGGATAATAACAAGGGCGAAGGCTCTGTAATTCGTACTGCTTATGAAATGCGCGTGCCTGTTTTTGTACCTGCTTTTTCTGATTGCAGCGCAGGGTTTGGACTTGTTCACCACCAATACCACAAGAATGGTAGGAATTGCGTAACTATTGATTCTGCAAAGGACTTCCTTGAATTGACCAAGACTAAGATAGAAAATCCCAAAAGTGGCATATTTATGATAGGCGGCGGCGTGCCCAAAAATTTTGTGCAGGATATTGTGGTTGCCTGTGAGATATTGGAAAAAGATGCTGATATGCATAAGTATGCGATACAGATAACAGTTGCTGACGAGCGGGATGGAGCATTGTCAGGCTCAACGCTGAAGGAGGCGAGCTCCTGGGGCAAGGTTGAAACCTCTTATGAACAAATGATTTACAGCGAAGCAACCATTGCGCTGCCGCTTATTGCGGGCTATGCCTATCACACAGGCTGCTGGAAGCAGCGCAAGCCAATGAAATTTTCCGATTTCTTGAATAATTAATCAATCATTTGTATATTTGTGAAAATATCTTATATGAGGGTGATATGAAAAAGATAATATGTGCAGCTTTTTTTACGATTTTGTTTTCTTCTTTGCTTCTTGAAGGCAATTATGGAGACGATAAGGCTATTTCTGCCAATCAATTGCCGCAAAAATCTCAAGATTTTATCAAAACATTCTTTTCAAACAATTCCATAAAATTTTCACAAATGGATATTGAAGACAAGGATTATAAAGTGCTTCTTGACAACAATGTTGATATCGAATTTGATAAAGATGGGAATTGGGAAAATGTGGAAAATCAAGATGGAGAAACGCTTCCAACGGCAATAATAAATTTACTGCCCAAAGAATCGCTTGCTTATATCAAAGCTAATTATGCGAAAGGCAAAGTTGTTGAAATAGACAACGGAAGTCGCCCCAGGGAGAATTGGGACGTGAAAATTTTAATCGAAAATCATAAAAAAACAGAGCTGAAATTTGATAAGTCAGGTAAAATACTTGATATTGACAAAGATTAATTTTTTCGATATTTTAATTTTGGGCAATGTGGTGTACAACTGCATTGCTCTCTTCATTTTGAGCAAGTAATATTAATAATTATTCATTTTTCCAAATGACAGATACCAACAAAATTATTAATGAAATTTCTAAAAAGTTAAAAGGGCAACTTCCTGGAATTGAAGCGTTTAGCAAACTTGCTCCTGCTCTGAACGGTACCAATTATCGCACTCAACAACCAAATGCTGCAACGCGAAAAAGTGCGGTTTTGCTCCTGCTGAATGTCAAAAATGGCAAATTGCAAATTGTTTTCACTTTGCGCAGTTTGCAGCTGATTTCTCATAGCGGGCAAATTAGTTTTCCTGGCGGGAAATTTGAAATCAATGAAACGGCTGTACAAACGGCTTTGCGGGAAACGCAGGAAGAAATTGGCATTCCGCCGCATACAATTACCATTTTGGGTGAACTTACTCCGATTTATGTATTTCCGTCGAACAGCCTCATCCATCCTGTCGTCGGTTTTTCTGCTAAGTATCTTGATTTTATAGTAAATCACGATGAGGTTCAGGAGGCGTTTACAATGCCTATTGATTTTTTTTCGTTTGACAGCGTAGAAATGAAGAAATGGATAATGCCTGACGGCGAGGAAGTCGACGTGCCTTTTTGGGCAATACACCCAGCAGTACCACTATGGGGCGCAACGGCAATGATACTCTCCGAATTTTTAACCATATACTCAACAATAAATACAATATATTTATGAATAAAAATTCATAAATATACCATAATTGCTATGAATACAATACACATAAAAGTATATGACGACAATATTTCTCCGTTTGGTAAAAATCAAGAACGAGATCTGGAATACCTTCTAACAGCCATCAAAAAAAATCACCTTGAAATTGATGAACTGCAAATAATTAAGGCGTTTACACTTTCTTGCGAATTGCATGAAGGACAAAAACGGCGTTCAGGAGTTCCGTATTATGTGCACCCGCTTTCAGTGGCTTTGATTTTGATTGAAGAGTTGAAAATAGCCGACACTTCCATGATTACTGCGGCGCTGCTGCATGATGTAATCGAAGACATACCAAGCGTTGACAAGGCTTTTATTGAGAATAAGTTTGATAAAAATATCGCTGATTTGATTGATGGAATTACGAAAATTGCCCATACTGGAGTTCGCTCGGAACTGAAGAAAAACAAGGCAGAAACTTATAAAAAATTGTTTATGTCGATAATACAGGATGGCCGTATTTTTCTCATCAAGCTTTGCGACAGGCTGCACAATTTACGCACGCTGCAATATTTGCCAAACAAAAAACGCACGGAAATTGCAGAGGAAACACTGAATTTTTATACTCCATTTGCCCACAAACTCGGCATTACCAAACTTAAAATGGAGCTTGAAACCCGTTCTTTTTTCTTCTATAACTATAATCAATACAAGTATATACTGGAATTTCTCGCAGAAAAGAAACGGTATTTTGCCGAATATATGTTCGTGTTTGTCGATATGATAAAAACCTGTTTAAACGAAAAGAACATACCGCATCACTTATCCGTTTTTCACAAACATGAGTATGAAATTTTTTTAATGTTAAATGACGGGAAAAAACTTGAAGAAATAGATAATATTTCGTCATTAATCATTGTTTTGGACTCAAATAATGAGGAAGATTGCTATATGGCACACAAAGCGCTCGCTGCAAAATTTAGCTCTTCCTATCTTGTCGACTATATTGTCAATCCCAAAACCGATTGGTACCGCTCAATAAATACCGAATTATACAGCTCCGAAGGCAAAGTGGAAATAATAATTCGCACGGCGGAAATGCAGGAAGCTGCGGAAAATGGCTTCATCAGCAACATAACCAAGAAAAAAAGCGCCTCGTATAAATCTATCGATATTTCTGAATACGATCTAAGGCTTTGGGGCGATTGGATGCAGGATATTATTGAGCAAAAAGGTGAAGACGCTACGCAAATAATATGGAACTCGCTTAAAAATAACGTATTTGACGAAAGCATTACGGTTTATACAAAAGATAAAACTCCGGTGCACTTGCCTCCAAAATCTACGCTGATTGATTTCGCTTTTTCTCAATCTGAAGAAACAGGATTGCATACAATTACCGGCAAAGTAAACAGCTCTATTAAAAATATTTTTAGTGAATTGAACGATGGAGATGTTGTTGAAGTCATAACATCAGCCAAGTGCAATCCTGATTCAAGCTGGCTTAATCACATCGTTTCGTGGAAAGCCAACTGCTGCTTATACAATTATTTTAAAACGGATTACCGCCTGAAATCAAATAATGTTCGGGCAACCAATCGGCAATATAGTGCTTCACTGTTCAGGATTTCGGGAATTGACAAAGCTGGCATACTGCCAGAAATAACTCAAAATATTGGCAAAGACAAGATACACAGAATCGCATTATCGCCTTCCTGCGGCTATTTTGAAGCGACATTGCAAACTGAGAAATTGCCTTCCGAAGCCATCAACTCATATTTTTTAAAGCTATCCAAAATTCAAGGCATAAAATCCATAGAAATAAAATAAGGTTTATTAAAAAAAATTAATAAATATTGAGGACAAATTATTACTTTTTCTACTGATATTAATTAACACATTAACTTCTTATTAAATATGATAGATACGCATTGTCATCTAAATGATGGCGTATATGATAGCGATAGAAAGCAGGTTGTCGATGATGCTATTTTGGCAGGAATTGAGTATATTATAGTGCCTGCGACCAAACCCGATGATTTCGATAAAACAATTGCCATTGCTGAGGAGTATGAGCGGATTTATTGTGCAATAGGCGTTCACCCGCATGATGCAAGTGCTGTGAATGATGCTGTTTTGTGCAGAATTGAGGAATTGGCGAAACATCCGAAAGTTGTTGCTATTGGCGAAATTGGTTTGGATTATCATTATAATTTTTCGCCGCATGATGTGCAAAAAAAGGTATTGGCGGAGCAAATTGCAATTGCAAATAAGCTGAATTTGCCGATAATTGTGCATAATCGCGAATCTGAAAATGATATGATGGACGTATTGCATGCAAATATTACCAGTTCGACAGAAGGCGTATTTCACTGTTTTTCTGGGGACTTGGAGTTCTTGCGCAAATGTTTGGATATAAATTTTCGTATATCATTCACGGCAAATATCACTTTCATGAAAAATAATATGGATTTAATTATAGAAAACACTCCTATGGACAGGATCATGCTTGAAACTGATTCGCCATACATGGCGCCTAAACCCAATCGCGGCAAGCGTAATGTGCCTCAAGCGGTGAGTGCGGTAGCCGAAAAAATTTCAATTATTAAAAAAAATTCATTAAATGAGGTTATTCAGATGACTACAAGTAATGCCAAAAAATTGTTCAAACTTCCCTTGCTTATGCTGTTATTTCTCGTGGGAAGCACCGCCCATTCCCAGACATCTCCTTCAAGCGCACCGAATGCGGACAGCCTTTATTACGATGATGATGAGTATTTCGAAGAGGATTACGATCCGTATAACCGCGTGCTGGGTATAGGGTTGCTTCTTGGTACCAATACCATTGTCGAGCGCTATTCTACAGCTCCGAACAATGTTTCGCAAGACGGAATACTCAGTTATGGCGGGCTTGTAAACTACCGCTTTGCTGAGGCTTTTATGCTCCAAACTTCATTCATGTATGGCAAAAATACTAAAGTGGATAGCACGGTCGATCCAACAATTTATACTTCGATAGATTTATCTGTATTGGGTATAATCAAGCCGCGCAATGCCATAAATTTTTATGGAGCTGTGGGAATGGCATACTACATAAACAAATATGGTATGATGGACTCCACTGGATTGCGGTATTACGAAACCCATCAACAGTTCGGAATAAATGCGAGTCTGGGAATATTTTTTAATTTTTCATTAAAAACTGCAGGTACATTGGTTATCAATGGCGAATGGAAGCTGAATTTTCCATTTGGTAAAATGCACCGTTCTGTTGATTCGAGATATTCAAAATCTGATGAGCGCCATTATAATCCTGTAGATTTCGGTATTTTTTCATCAGTGCCTCGCGGTGGAATAATCTGGTACATGCCCTTTTTTAATAAAAATTAAAAAAAATTAATAATTGCTATGAAAGAATTTGTCCATCTGCATAACCATACTCACTATTCTATCCTTGATGCCGTTGTTAATGTCAAAGAGCTGGTCGGTGCGGCGGTACAAGATAAGCAAAAGGCTATCGCCCTTACCGACCATGGCGTTATGTTCGGTACGATTGAATTTTATGAAGAATGTAAGAAAAATAATATAAAACCTATTATCGGCTGTGAGGTGTATATCGCCAATGGCAGCCGATTTGATAAGGATTCAGGCAAGGAAAAGACTAAAAAGAAAAATTATTATCATTTGTTATTGCTTGCAAAAAACGATGCAGGTTATAAAAATTTAATGCAGTTATCAACTATCGGGCATACCGAAGGCTTTTATTATCGTCCGCGTATTGATAAGGAAGTGCTTGCAAAATATAGCGAAGGTTTGGTTTGCACATCTGCATGTATGGGCGGCATTATTAATGCGAATCTGAAAAATGGGCTATATGCAGAAGCTAAAAAAGAGGCTGAATTTTATAAGTCTATATTTGGCAATGACTTCTATATGGAAATTCAAAATCATGGTATCGAAGGCGACGACATTATTCTGCGCGATGCACCGAAATTAGCAAAAGAGTTGGGCATAAAATTAGTCGCAACTAATGACATTCACTACCTGAAAAAAGAAGATGCTGTTGCTCATAACATATTGCTAAATATACGTGATGCGAAGGGAAAGACTGAGGTCGATATAAATGCTTTGCGTTATGGAACAGATGAATTTTATTTCAAAACGCAAGCCGAAATGATAGAGCTTTTCAAGGATTTTTCAGAGGCAATAGAAACAACGCTTGAAATAGCCGATAAGTGCAATTTAGAGCTTGAGTTAGGCAAACTGTACATGCCTGAATTTCCTATTTCTTCAACTTCAAATGCAACAACATTAGATGAATACTTGCAAGAGCTTGTATTTGAAGGCTTGTCGAAGCGATACAACCCTGTTGCAGATGAGATAAAGCAGCGGGCAGAATATGAATTAAATGTTATCAGGCAAATGAAATTTCCCGGATATTTTCTTATTGTCTGGGATTTTATACGTGCTGCAAAGGAGCTTGGTGTTAGTGTTGGACCCGGCCGCGGCTCGGCGGCAGGCAGCATAGTGGCTTATGCACTGAATATAACCAATGTCGATCCGCTCAAATATGACCTGCTTTTCGAGCGTTTCCTTAATCCTGAGCGTGTATCCATGCCCGATATTGATATTGATTTCAGCGATGAAACACGCGATAGAATCATCGATTATGTCAAAAATAAATACGGTGAAAGGTCTGTTGCGCAGATTATAACGTTTGGTACTTTGTCTTCGCGCGCTGTGATTACTGATGTTGGGCGTGTTTTAGGCATAGAGCTTGATACCGTGCGGAAAATAACTAAACAGATAGATGTATTTCAGGGAAGAGTAGAAAAAGTATCGGAAGCTATTGAAAAACCAGCACTTGCATGGGTTAAAAATTCCGATAACGAAAAATTAAGAATATTAATCCAAAATGCCAAAATCCTTGAGAATAGGAATCGCGGCACCGGCACTCATGCAGCAGGCGTGATTATTGCACCGGGCGATGTTTCGGACTATGTGCCACTATATAAGCCGGAAAAAAAAACAACAGCTCAAAGCCTTGATATTGTAACCCAATATGAAATGAGCTACTTAGAAAAAGCTGCTCTTGTTAAAATGGACTTTTTGGGCTTGACTACACTGTCTATTATCGATAGAACGCTGGAAATGATTAAGGCTAATTATAATATAGATATAGACTTGGATAAAATTGATTTTGACGACGCAAAGACATTTAAAATGGTTGGCAATGGACAGACTAAGGCGATATTTCAGTTTGAAAGTAAAGGTATGCAGGAGTATTTAAAACAGCTTAAGCCTCAGAATTTAGAAGAGCTTACAGCCATGAATGCCCTCTACCGTCCGGGGCCTATGGGCAATATACCTGCATTTATCAGCCGCAAACATGGCAAAGAGCCCATAACATATCTGCACCCGATAATGGAGAAGCCGCTAAAAAATACTTATGGCATTATCGTTTATCAGGAGCAGGTAATGCAATTGGCAAGAAACCTTGCGGGCTTTTCTCTTGGTAAAGCCGATGATATGCGGCGTGCAATGGGTAAAAAAGATAAAGAGAAAATGGATAAATTGAAGCCGCCATTTGTAGAAGGCTGTATAAGTAACGATATTAGTAAAGATACAGCGGAAAAGATATTTGATTTGCTTGAAAAATTTGCAAGCTATGGCTTCAATAAATCGCATTCATTGGCATATTCATATTTGGCATTCCAAACGGCATGGCTCAAAGCTCATTATACGGCGGAATTTTTGGCATCGAATATGACCGCATCTATCAATTCTCTCGATAACTTAGTGGAATTAATCGCCGAAGCAGGCAAGATGGGAATTGAGGTGCTTTCGCCCGATGTGAACCAGTCCATAACTAATTTTGTTGTAAAGAATAATAAAATATTTTTTGGGCTTGCAGGCATAAAAGGCGTTGGTATTCCTGCGGTTGAGAATATAGTCGAAACAAGAAAAGAAGGCAATTTCACTTCGATTTTTGATTTTACAACCCGAATTGATACCCGCATTGTTACCAAACGCACGCTTGAAGCTCTTGTTGCATCTGGTGCTTTTGACTCGATATATGGCAAGGATAAACGGTCTATCCTGTTTAATTCAGTTGACTTAGCAATAGAATATGCTAAGAATATGAGTGCTAAAAACGATGAGATGATGGATGATATGTTTGGTAGTGTGGCAGAAACAAGCAGTGCTGTCAGCGAGCCCAAATTGATTTTTACTCCTGCATGGACTGATTTGGAGCGTATAAACAAGGAAAAAGAGTATCTCAATTTTTATATTTCCGGGCATCCGCTTGACGACTATTTCCCTGTCATTAGTTCGCTCAACAGTGTCAGCCTTGCAAAAAGCGATGAAGAAGCAACTAACGTAATCAAAAGTATTTATGGATTTGTTTCAGGCTTGGTAACAGATATTAGAATGCGGGAAGACCGCGAAAAGAATAAGATTGCGTTTGTCAAAATTGAAAATTATACAGGAAATGCCGAGCTTATTTTCTGGAGCGACGCATATAAGGCATGTCAAAATATACTGTCTCAAAATGCCATTATCTGCTGTCAGGGAAAAATAGATACTGATTCTGAGGAGATGCCAAAAGTGGTGGTTGACGAGGCACATTCTATCGAAAAAGCAGTGCAGAAATATAGCACAGGCTATTGCATTAATATCAACTTGGATAATTTTGACAATGAAAAATTGTACCGGCTGAAGCATGAAGTGAAAGACAGCGTATCGTCCAAGCTGCATTTTCGGGTTTATTCCGATGAAAAAATGTACCAGCAGGCATATTCAGCCAATAATATTGGCATGGCTATCAATATGGATAATATCAAAAAGCTGTCAGGAATTTTCGGTAATAAAAATATATCGCTATCAACCATAGTGCCGTCAGCTCCTGCTCCCAAAAGCCGCTGGGCAAAATAGCAGTGAGTATTTTATAGTTTTATGAATAATTTTTAATAATTCAAAAAAAAGGCGTTATAGGAAGAGTTTTCCAAACATTCGGAAAGATGAAAACCTATCACAAGCCGGTCAATTGTGAGCAGTTATAATTTTCCTTTATTGCAGGAGATGAATATCCTATCCAGGCTTCCAGACTTCGCAGGGCGATTAAGGCGAGTATAAATAGGGGCAATGTGTTGGTAATAAATACATTAATATCGCTATTTTTTTGTATATTTGCTAATAGACTTTCATGTGGATGATTAATTAAAATACATAAAAAGGAAAATAAAAATGTCCGATTACAAATCATTTCAATACATAGAAAACCTTGCCGATGCCGTTGGCAAAGAAGTAAAGCTACACGGTTGGGTTCAAAATAAAACAGGAAAAGGTAAATTACAATTCATTTTATTGCGCGATGGCACAGGAATTTGTCAATGCGTATTATTTAAGGATAATGTTTCCGAAGAAATTTTCAACGAAGCAAAATCCTTAACTCAAGAATCTTCGCTCGAAATTGTTGGAACTGTTCGCAAAGAAGAGAGAGCGCCCGGCGGTTATGAAATCGATGTAACTAACTTAAAAATATATAGCATAGCAACAGATTATCCTATAACTCCAAAAGAGCATGGTGATGCGTTTCTTATTGAACATCGCCATTTGTGGTTGCGTTCTGCCCGCCAACATGCGATCATGCGTGTGCGTTCTGCCGTTGTAAAAGCAATTCGCGATTTCTTCGATGGAAATGGCTTTAAATTGATGGATTCGCCTATACTTACGCCAAGTGCATGTGAGGGAACTTCGACTCTGTTTGAAACTAAATATTTCGATTTGGGACATGCTTATCTTTCGCAATCAGGTCAATTATATGGCGAAGCCTCTGCAATGGCTTTGGGTCGCATATATACATTTGGTCCTACTTTCCGTGCTGAACGTTCAAAAACACGCAAACATTTGACGGAATTTTGGATGGTTGAACCTGAAATGGCATTTTTTGAACTCAATGATGACATGGATTTGGCTGAAGATTTGGTCGAATATATCGTTCAATATTGTTTGAAAACTTGCCAAAAGGAGCTTGCTATTTTGGAACGCGATACGACAAAATTGGAAAAAGTACGTCGTCCATTTCATCGCATGAGTTACACAGAAGCTGTGGATTGGTTGGTTGCAAACAAGATTCCATTGAAGAAAAAAATTGACGGAAAAGATGTTGATATTCTGCCTTTTCCTTGGGGCGAAGATTTTGGCACTGTGCAGGAAGAGGCGATTATGGAGCAATTCGATAAACCATGTATCATTCACCGTTATCCAGAGGAAGTAAAGGCATTTTATATGAAACGCGACCCGAATGATAATAAAGTTGTTCTTGCAATGGATATGCTTGGACCAGAAAAAGCAGGCGAATTGATTGGTGGAAGTCAGCGCGAAGACAGTATCGACTTGCTGCTTTCCCGCATTCAAAAAGAAGATTTGCCTCTTGAAGATTTTCAATGGTATTTGGATTTGCGGCGTTTTGGTTCTGTTCCGCATAGTGGTTTTGGGCTTGGTGTTGAGCGCACGGTAAAATGGATTACAGGTGCTGCTCACATTCGCGAAGTTATTCCATTCCCACGCATGATATATAGGATTGTTCCGTAGAAAATAAAGCGCATATAGCAAAGGCTCGCTGTTATTAACAGAACGAGCTTTTTTTTATTTACCACAATAATCCTCTTGCCTTGAAATTTTTTTTTTCGATTATGAAATGTAAGGATATAACAGTATAAGTGCAATATTATCAGGTACTTATAGATTTTGCTTTGTAAAATATTCAATCGTCTAAATTTATTAATTTAAATTCATTTTTATGCGTAAGAACATCAAATTTTCGTAATATTTTCTTAAATTTTGATTCACTATCTGCGACAACTATAAATTTATTTATAAAATTATGCAATGCAACGATTTATATATGTATAGCTTATTCAAGAAATTGGTATAAATTCATGGCAATTTCATCGGAATGTATATAGAAAAAAATCCCATTATCTCAAACAGGATAATGGGATTCTATCGTTAACTCAATGAATGCATAGAGGTTATAGTGCCAGACGCACTTCTATGCCTGGAGATACTTTTTCTCTTAAAATTCTCTCCACGCCGCCTTTCAGCGTATAAGCAGCGCCACTACATCCTGCACATGCACCGCTTAAGTTTACATACACTACCCCGTTTTCATCGACATTTTCTAATTCTATATGTCCACCATCAGCTGCAATAAATGGTTTTATGTGTTTTTCTATAACATCATAAACCTGTTTGAATAATTGCTCATTTTCCATAAGTTATATATTAATAATATTATAAAAAATAAGGAGGTTATACCTCCTTTTTAAATTAAATTTTTATATCAAGATAACCTTTTGATATTTGTGTTGCCGCTGTTTGTTGAGGCGTTTGAGCGGGCTGAGCGTTCGCCGCCACTGCTAAAATTTGCTTATTGGCATTGCCAACAGCAGCAACGTTGGTTTCGTTTTGAGAAAGCCCTTTTTGGATTTCATATTGCACGTTCATTCTTGGAAGTGCTTCTGCCAATGGCTTTTGATTTCTTCCTTCCTGTATATTCATTTTAGAACCTCCCTTCTAAATGTAAATTATCAGTTACAAATATAGCAAAATTTGATTTAATCCACAAACCATTATGTAAATAATGCTTGTTCCATGCAGGTTTAGCTAAACAACAACATCGACATATATTCCGCTGCTCGAAGCCAGATTTTCCGCCTGCTTTACATTTATGGACTGCTCCAATAATTGCAAATATTTTTCTGGACTGTGCATTGCACCTTTTAGGGTATGTGCGGCGGCAGACATTTGACTGTTGGCCTGTTGCATATTAGCTGCCATAAGCGTTCTACTTACAGAACTTATGTTCATTTTTTCCCTGTAAATTACGAGCATTGTAGCAGCTATGTTTTAGCTCCCAATGCCCACTACACATTTATTAAAAGACGAAAGGTATTAAACGATATTGTCGCAATATAAAATCCATCTCCTTTAAGTTTAAATCCAAAGGCAACGCAACATGACTGAGTTAGCAGCAAAGATTTATGAATAAAAATTCATAATTTAAATTATAGTATATTATACTTATCATTTGCATTTTTTATATTTTTTTTTGTATATTTATAAAACAAGGTCCTGATGGCACCTGATAGTAAAACCTGCCTGATTATCCGACAATGTCCTATGAAATCTATTAAGTGCCTGAGGGTGAAGAACGTTTTATAAACACTATAAGAGGCACTTATATGAAAAAATTCACACCGTACACACTGCATAATTTCCGCTTTATTCCGCAAATGAACCACGTTAGCGAAAACATTAAAAGGGATATTGAAATTGTTGGACGTGTGCTCCCTTTTAAAACCAATAACTATATTACAGGCGAGCTGATTGATTGGAACAAAGTTGAAACGGACCCGTTTTTTACTCTGAATTTTCCAAGACGGGACATGATAAGCGAAGAACACTATAATACCATTGCAGAGCTATATGACAGGAGAGCAGAGAAATATGTTATTGATAAAGCTGTGGAAGAAATTCGCCTTTCTTTGAACCCAAATCCAGCAGGACAGGAGCATAATGTGCCTTATTTAGGTGATATTAAATTAAAAGGTATTCAGCATAAATATCCGGAAACGGTACTGTTTTTTCCAAGTCATGGGCAAACATGCCACGCATATTGTACATTTTGCTTTCGATGGACTCAATTTTCCGGCATAAATGAATTAAAATTTGCAATGAAAGAGACCGATTTGCTATTGGAATATCTCCGTTTACATAAAGAAGTTACAGATGTTTTAATTACTGGCGGCGATCCAATGGTTATGACAGCTCCATTGTTGGAAAGCTATATAAAGCCTTTGCTTTCGGAAGAATTTTCCCATATTCATTCCATCCGTATAGGCACAAAGTCGCTGGCTTATTGGCCATACAGGTATGTATGCGACGAAGACAGCAATGAAATTATGGCTCTTTTTGAGACAATTATTAAGTCAGGAAAAAATTTGTCTATTCAGGCTAATTTCAACCATCCTCGAGAACTTTCAACCGAAGTTGTCAAAAAAGCTATTAAGCGTATTCGCAACACTGGGGCGCAGATAAGAACGCAATCGCCTTTGCTTCGACACATTAACGATAAGCCGGAATTATGGTCTGAAATGTGGCGTAAGCAGGTGGATTTGGGTTGTATTCCATACTATATATTCGTGGCAAGAGACACTGGTGCAAAAGAGTACTTTGAAATTCCGCTGGAAGAGTGCTGGAATATTTTTAGGCGTGCATATAGGCGGGTAAGCGGACTTTGCCGAACTGTACGAGGACCGAGCATGAGCGATTCTCCCGGGAAAATACAAGTGTTGGGAGTACAAAATGTCAAAGGTGAAAAGGTGTTTGTGCTTCGCTTCATTCAGGGTCGCAATCCTAAATGGGTACACATACCATTTTTCGCCCAATATGATGCCAATGCAACATGGTTTAGCGATTTAAAACCAGCATTTAATGAAGATAAATTTTTTTTTGAAGATGAGTTAAAGGCATTATTA
>JAVBOP010000074.1:0-4189 GCA_031550405.1 Kapaibacterium sp. (SeqCode) | reverse complement strand
TTCCTCCTTGAACTCTTTGTAAAATTCACCTGTCTCTGCATCATAAAAGCTAAGTATTCTATCGCTTTCCACGATTAGATACTTACTGTCTGGAGTAAATAATAGATACGGGAACCATCCTGCATCTTTTTTCTCCCAAAGCAATTTGGGTTCCTGTGCTTTTGCAGCTGGCGGGAACGCTGCTGCGCCAAGCATTATAGCCGCCATACTTGCGAGCAATAACGCTTTTTTGAGTGTGTGCTTTTTCATTTTGCACCCTCCTTTTTCGATAATAGTGAGTAAAAAAATTATTATATTTAAACTTAAGAAATTACACTGAATAAATTGCAAATATTTTTTTTCATTTGATTAATTAATGTTTATAAATAAAAAAATACACCTTTTTTTATCATTCATGAATGACAAAAAAGATGTATCGCTAATTAAGTTGCTCAATAAATTGGCATTACTTCGCTAATACGACAAATTGGGTGCGGCGATTTTTGCTGCGGCCTTCTTCTGTGTCGTTGCTGGCGATAGGTCTGCTCATTCCTAAGCCTATGTATCGCAGGCGAGAATTGTCGATTCCGCGGCTGACGATGGCGTCATATACAGCTCTTGCACGATTTTCGGATAAGGTTTGATTAAATTCTATTGTGCCGACATTATCCGTATGTCCCTGTATTTCGAGCCTTAGCTTGGGACGGCTCATCATTGCATCTACAATTTCGTCGATAAGTGGAAGCGATTCCGGCTTGATTTCATATTTGGCAAAATCGAATAAAATAGGTCGCACAAACTCATCGCCCACATCGTTCCACAAATCTGAAGTGTCGTATTCGCCTTCTGCGACAAGAGTTGCATCTCTGCCTGAAATCTGCAAGTCAGCAAAAATATGGTGATAGCCCCAGTATTTTGGCGGTTTGTAGGTAAACAGATAGTAGTAGCGCAGGCTCAAATATATATCGCGGAAAACATCAATCATCTCCTGCTTTGAATAGATGCGATAAAATTTTCCGCCCGTATATTTCGCGATTTCCATCAGGTTTTCGTCCTTTGGATAGCCAAAAGCCACACAGAAGATATTGATATTCTCGCGCTTGGCTTTTGCTATCAGCTCGCCAGTTTTTTTCTTGGAATAATTGTCGTCGCCATCCGAAAATACAACCAAAATGCGAGGTTCGTTGAAATCAGTCTGGTCAAAAATTTTCATTGCTCCATAGATAGCGTCATACACTGCAGAAAACAAGCCAAATCCCTGTTCGCGGTTTGCCTTGTATGTATTGATAATTGCATTCTTATCTTTTTGCAAAGGAACTTTTATGCTGAAATTTTTGTTAAACGAAGCTATCGCAATCTTATCGTATGGAAATTTCATATCGACAAAAATTTCCATACCCTCGTAAATAGCACCCATAACTGGTTCCATAGAGCCGCTGTAATCAACAGCCAATGCTATATTAAAGGCAATCGAATCGCCCGCACCAAACTCACGAACGGTAAATTGAGGCACTTGCTCTTCTCGTATGTTATAATGCTTGCCGAGCTGCTCTTTTAATGCGGTAAAATATTTGGCGTCAGGATTCAACTTGTATGGATCTGCCATATTTGTGATGAAATTGCCAAGCGAATCGTATACCCGCGCATGAAATTTCAAACTGTCAGGATAATAATCAGTATTTATGCGGAAGATGTCGAATATCATTTTTTGTGGATTTGCAGAGTTGACAGGCAGCGTTGCCTTGATATATATTGGCTTATCAATTGCGGAAGAATCTTCTGCCATTTCAATCATAACTTCCTTCTGTTCTTCCATAAACTCGAAATCCCGCTTGCGGTCAGCAGAAGCGCAGGACAAAAGCATATAGATATTGATAAGAGCTATGGCTATCAATACAATCTTATTTCGCATGTTCTATGAATATTTTTTAATAATTCTTGTTGTTTGCAATGCAGGCTTCAAATATACAAAAATAATTCTGAATATTCCTGTATGGTTATAAAAATACGGTGTTGCGGCGGGCGGGATAATATTGTATTTTATTCTCAACCGTTATCAATATATGTCAATTAATTCTGTGGATTAATGCTTATTCATAATACTACCCCGTCATTGCTTCGCAATGCCACCCCTTCCGGCGAAGGGGAATGCATAACGCTATGTAAATATTGGCAGTTACACTATTCCATTCTTGTAGAGGGGTGCTGCGAAGCAGCGGGGTGTTGATGATTGTAAAATTTAATCGTATAGCCGTTGCATGCAACGGCTATACTGGATTTGTGAAATAAAAACCTATCTATTTATTATCAGTTTTTCTGCCTTTGCCTTGTCGCCGATTCTTATAACAACGCTGTATACACCATTTGCTAAATGCTTGGTATTGAATGCCTTGCTGAAGGCGCCGGCATCTGCGTAACCATCATAGATCTGCATGATGTCTCTGCCAAGCATGTCGGAAAGGCTGATGCTTATGCTGCCGGCTTCGGTCATGTCCATGCTCAATGTGCAGTCGTCGCCCGCGGGGTTGGGGAATAATGAATAATTTTTAATAATTGCCGGCTCGGGGATGGAAAGGTTGCCGGGCTCTTTGAACTTGGCAATGTACAGAGTATGTTGAGTATATTCATCAATTCCTACGAGAGGGTGAATTTTACAGCTCATATATATATACCCATCTTTTACGAGCATATTGCGTATAAAGCTATTTTGTCCTTCTTTCACTTTCCATTCTTTTTCATACAGCAACTTCATGTTTTCATCATACTTGGCAAAATACATTGAGTAGGTATTCGTATCCATACCGCCTCCCATTCCTCCGCCAGAAGTTTGGCATGCTCCACCATAAACATAAACCTCCTTTTTATCGCTTATACGTATATTGAGATTTACATGATTTCTGTCTTTATACTTTTTTAAGATATCAGTATCGTAATAACTGAAAGGATTTTTTTTGATAAGTTCGCCATCAAGAGTTATTTCTATGAAATATGGATGACTTGGCTTGCCTATTATACATATATTGCCATTGGCGTAATATACTCGCTCGTATGACACATAGCCGGAACCGTCAAATTGTTCCTTACCAATAAATTTTTTCGAGATTATATTGCCAACAGCATCAAAATGCACAACTAATATGCCATTGGTCTCCAATATTACCAACTTCTTATCATCTGTTCTAATAATTGATGAAATGAGCAAATAGTTGTTACTGTCTATTTCATGCACATCTTTTGCATGAATGTGTAAATTTGTTGTATCTATCCCTATGTCATCAAATAAATTTGATTTATTTAACTGTTCAAAATAAAAAGTATCTACGGTATTTATTCTGTCTACTTGAAATGTTGCTCCTGTTAACTTTTTGTTGGTTAATCCAGTTTCTTTATTATAATACCAGTCGCCAATTAAATATGAAAGAGCATAGCCTTTAAGAGAGGTATCTATAAAAACAGATGGATTATCGGGGTAAGCCGGGATAATATCAATACCTTCATTAGATATAGCCGCTTTAAATGTTCTTAATTGAAATGGGCTTGGAAAGTTTGTCGTAGGAGTAATCCCATACCAATTAAAAAAGGTAACGGTATCGTTATATATTGTGGTACACAATGGTTTTAAAGATAATGGACTTTGCACTATTTTCATGCCGCCAATAAAATCGCCAGTATTAATATCAATTGTAGCTAAATAAAATTTAGTAGTATCCGCAAGCATTTCATTGCCTCCTTTATAACTGTATAAAGGATTAAAAGAAAGTATGGTATTGGGATTAGTAGTAGAAAATTCAAAATATGTATCCATAGGATAGTTCATGCCATTGCAGAAATATTCTTTCTCCCATATCAATTCAAGCTCTGCGGCATCAATAGCAAAAGATGCAAACACTATATTTACTGCAAATATTATTAAATTTATTTTTGTTTTCATTATTATTTCTGAATATTTTTTAATAATACTACCCCGTCATTGCTTCGCAATGCCACCCCTTCAGGCGAAGGGGAATGTATAACATCATGTAAATATTGGCAGTTACATAATTCCCCTCTTGTAGAGGGGTGCTGCGCAGCAGCGGGGTGTTGATGATTTAAAATATCAAGCAGGGGCGTAATATTATACGCCCCCACAGGATTGTGAAAAAAAACCTATCTGTTTATTATCAGTTTTTCTGCTTTTGCCTTGTCGCCGATGCGGATGATAACGCTGTAT
>JAVBOP010000033.1:0-2764 GCA_031550405.1 Kapaibacterium sp. (SeqCode) | reverse complement strand
CCGTTCAAATCTATTATACAATTCCCCTTCCCTGAAGGGGTGGCAGGCGCTTCGACTGACGGGGTAGTTATATTTCTACCCACCATATCATACAGCTCCGCCTTGCAGACAACCGATAACTCATAGATATTGTTGGATATTAGGCGAATATCGGCTGTATCTGTATCCTCATGTATGTCGCCTCTTGGGTCGGTTTTATCTGTCAAATGAAATATCCACGTATCATTTAAATTATATCCTTCCGTTTTATCTTTGTTGAAATATTGTCCAGCAAACATCATAGCTATGCCATCATCTATTTTGGCACAAGCATTCCAGACGCGTGGTTGTGGAGTATTTGATAGGTTAAGTTGATGTGCATTTATTATTGAATCTCGCGGAGTATAAAGCATTAAACAAGTCCAATCACATATTGGAACTCCATACATATCCTCCCATGTATAGCCACCAAAACCAAGTATGATATTTTCTGTCAAATTGCAATAAGCACCGCTTCTTGTTATAGGAGGTTCATGCACTCCAAGTTTTAAAAGTTTCCATTTATTTTCTTCTGGATGAAAAAATAAAAAATGAAAATTTGCATATTCTGGTATAAACATTATAGGCATATCGTTGTTAAGATAATCAAACTTATGCCCCTCATAGTCATAATTATAATAGCTGTCAGGAGATGTATCTCCTTTATCTTCATCCAATGTTTTTTCCCAATTTATAAAATATGGACTGTCAATCTTGCTTTCTATAATTGTAGCAAGCCAAGTATCTTTATATTTGTGGTATGTATATCCGATGATACTTCTTCCTCCGTATAAAAAGGCAATATTTTCTTTAAAATATGCCATACCTTGATTTTGTCTTGCTTCAGGGCTGAGAGCTAAATCAAGCTCAAACCATTTCATGCTGTCCAAATCAAATATCCAGTTCTGAGCTAATTCTGAATTATGGCTATATGATCCTGTCCATAATACACGATTTTTTGATATTTTACATATGTGTACTAAATCTGTGGATGGTGGAGTTACACAATATACCTGCGTCCATGTATTGCTATCATAATCATAAAGCCAAGTGTCATTATAATAATAATAATTTTTATCTCCCACCCCATTTATCATTAATACCTTCCGTTCGCCTATGCTTGCCATTGCATGACCATTTCTCGCGGGCGGAGATTTTTCCGGAAAGCGCTGCTCCCAATACCCATCTACGGCGAAAGCAGAAAAACTGAAAAAAACAAAGAAAAACGACACCAATAATGAATATTTTTTCATAATTACCTCATGTAGTTAAATATATTACACCTAAAATACATAAAAATCCAAAATAACAACTTATTTATTACAGATTTTTATAGATTTTTTTACTCTTTGCTTAAATCATCATTGATAAAATTAACATATTCTACCTCATGCTTATTTCTTTCTCCACCTGTTCCCGATGTTATGCCCCAGGTTACTAAAGGATTGCTTGCTGAAGCGCTTGATATTAAATCACTTACCGTATTAAAGTGCATAGTGTGGCGCTGTGTTAATTCGAGTGTCAGCCGTTCCACAACATAAGTTATCAAGTCATAGCCGTCATTGCCGTTTACGCCATTGGTGCGAACCCATTTTATGCGCACGCAGTAATCATGTCCAGTTTCCACGCTTTCCCAGTTATTCTGAATTTGTGTTGCAGCATCTATAGCATCAATATAGGCATCTTGAAGATAGCTTATATGGCTTTCACTTGGGTGACCTTGCTCGTCCCACTCATTACCATGCGAATAAGTATCAAATTCAACAGCAAAGGAAGGAGTAATAATGGATGCAGGTATCTGATCTGCAAAAGTTACGTTCTCAATAGAATCTGCTGCCAAAGCAGTATTGCCGCCTATTTCTGAAGGCTCTATTCTCCTGTGTGCATAACCAATATATCCAGCATTTTTGCCAATTAAACCATTAGTATTAAGCTGGTGCATTACAAATACAATGCCATCGGCTCCCTTCGGATCTTGTCTATTTCCAAAATTTAATTTGAAATCAATAATGAAATCTTCGCGTAAATCAATTTGAGTAGTACTCCACATTGCGGCAGACCGATAAGTGTGTGACGCTGAGGTTAAACGGTAACGATGCTCGTAATCTTGCAGTTTGGCAAAACCATATTCAGAATGATTTAAAAACCCTGTATTATTCACCACCGTAAAATCGAACTGCGCCTCTGCCGTCCTCGTAGAAGCCATTGCCAAAACAATAAACAACAACAGCGGTAAGAACATTTTCGATTGATACGCATCAATCTTTGTTTTGCCCTCCATATTTGAATGAAACATCTTGACTTTCGGCTTTTTTCCCGCCGAAACATCGCCTGCGGCAAGCGAACCATTTGTATCGCCGCCATAATTCTTTGAACGTAGCATTATGCACCTCAAATAATTAATTAATTTGTTAAATATAATTAAGATGGCGTTTCCATCGTTAATTTTTACTGTTACTGTTCTTTTCGACACTATTCTTTAAAGCTCCCTGAGCCTGTCGAAGGGGAGATATTATCTGAATCAGGATGCTCAGGATTTTAGGATTTACTCGATTCTTTTCCTGAAAATCTTTTAATCTTCTAAATCATGATTCTGACTGCCAAGTCCCCTTTAGGGGATTTAGGGGTTATACATCAATACCGCATCAATTTCGCCACATGCCAGTTAGATTTATGAAAATATTTTAATAAATATACACCAACGGGCAAGCCGTTCAAATCTATTATACAATTCCCCTTCCCTGAA
>JAVBOP010000084.1:0-8556 GCA_031550405.1 Kapaibacterium sp. (SeqCode) | reverse complement strand
CTTACTAACTCTATTAGATTTTTTTAGAATTGGGTCTTTTCGCAAAATCAGTGCTTTTAGATGTTCCTTTCCATCATGCTTATAATTAAGAAGATATTGAATTCTGTTGCTCCGCATATCCAAAGCATGTAAGCCAAGACGGTTTACGGCATCCTTCACTTGATTTGCTTGCGTGGGATATTTAGATTTCAGAAAGGCGAAATCACCTTTAGTGAGTTTGTGATAGTTTGTATTTTTTATAGCTTTAACGTTATAGGGAGTGGGGCTGTTGCCTAATATGCCGTCATAAGAAATAACATATTCGCCCGGAAAATAAACAGCTATTATATTAGCTTCATTAGTTAGAGGGTTGATTTCGTTATATTCTACATAAGCCATACCTTCCGAAATGCGATATATAACATATTCTACATCGCCTTCATGCAGCAAAACCGTATCTTCCTTACATTTCAAATGGTTAGTATAAGAAAAATGCGTCGTTATAGCTGTATCCATTATTGTGGAAGCTGCTTCCACGCTCAATTGATTGTACCTGTTCATAGTGAATTAAATAATAAATTTTTATCATGATGTGAAAAACGAAGCATATTAATGCTTATTGTAAAATTATAAAAATATTAATTATTTTATCTCAAAACAACCCTTTCTCCCTTCTGTGCATTTCAATTCTCTTATAATGCAAATATATTAAAATAACTTAATATTTGTGTGAACAGGCTGTAGCATGCTAATATGGTATTCTGCTTCATGCGGTAACGATATTTTTTTGTAATTTAGAAGCATTTAAAATAAAGTATAATAGCCGGATGCTTAAAAAAATATTTGTGAAAAGTATTAACTATATGAAAATAATACAATTAGCAGCCTTGATATTCCTTTTTCCTGTTACATTATTTGCCCAAAACCAAACAGTTTTTGGAACTGTTTTTGATGATGAAACAGGTTTGCCTGTACCAAATGCTACAATACGCATAAGCGGAACTAAAAAAGGAACTTACAGCAAAAAAAATGGGACGTTTCGTATTGCCAAAAGTCAGCTGGAAAATAACAGACAATTACGGATTTCTTCACTTGGATATAAGACGCAAATCGTTGATATAGAAGCGGATACACTTAATATTCGATTGAAGCCAACAGCTGTGGAAATCGGCAGTGTTGAGGTTATTGGTGAAATTAATCCTGAGGAGGTTGTCCGCCGTGCAATAGCTAAAAAGAAGGAAAATGCAGCAAAGATTAAGACTGTCCAATGCCTGCTGTATAGCAAGCTCGGCTTGGATACGAAAGATTTATTTGGTGGGGCAGGTATAAGTATTAATGGTGCGCAAATCAATGATATAAAAGCAGATACGACGAATAAAGAATTGACGAAAGAAGAGAAAGATAAGCTGTCGAAAACTGCTGTGAGCGGGTTTTTGACGGAGAATTTTGCTGTTAGATATGTAGATAAATTAAAAAATATTAATAAAGCTGAGATTGTACAGCGCCGCCAAACTGCCAATTTTCCTACAGAATATAATATAATTACGCTACAAAATTTTATAGATTTTTCAGAAAATGAAGTTCAAATATTAGATGCCTATTTTATTACTCCGCTCAACGATAACGCTTTAAGCTATTATAAATTCAACATGTTAGAGCGGAAGTTGATAGATGATAAATATGTATATATCATTGAAGTAATTCCAGATTCTCATGTATTTCCAACATTTCAAGGAACAATTGGAATTATTGAAGGAACATATAATTTAATTGAGGTAAAGCTGAAGCCAAGCGAACATACAAAAGTGCAATTCGTTGAAGAACTTGCAGTTATTGAAAAATTTGAAGAAATCGAAAAGGATATTTGGTATCCTGCATTCTATGAATTTGATATCAGGATAAAAGCTCAGGTTTTGTTGGGAATGCGCATCAATGCAGGAGTAAAGGCGACAGGAATTTTAAGTGATATTAAGATAAATCAACCTTTGCCAGATTCTGTTTACAGACAGAATGACACGAATTTTGTGATAGCTCAAAATGTTGATTCATCGCAATCCAGATATTGGGAAATTCAACATTTGACGCCTGAAGAAGAAAAGCTATATGCAGATGTTGATACAGCAGTTAAAAAGTTAAACATAAACGTAAATTCTATAAATTATGATAGTTTAGCATCTTATAAAATCAATAAATTTGATTTTAGCTTTTACTGGCCCAATTACATCAATACATATAATCGTGCTACTGATTATATAACTGGCGGCGGCATAACGTTAGGCTCTTATATTATTAGTACTTCTGCGGCAATTGCTTATTGCACGGGCTTGAATAAATGGATGGGAAATGCGAGAATTGACTATAATCAGCCTGTTTTCAGAGCAAGATTTAAGCAGCATAATTATTTACAGCTGCTTTTTTCGGCAGAATATTTCTCGAATTACCGTGCCTTTGCTTCGGATTATGATTCGCCCGATTTGATAATGAATGCGCTAAATATATTGTTTTTCAACGAAGATTATTATAATTATTATGAATCTATCGGCTGGAATGCTAAATTTGGGTTTACTTATAAGCAGTATAAAATATATACGCAATATGAGCATTTCAGCGTAGGCACAATGACAAAAACAACTGATTTCTCTTTGTTTACTAAAGCTCCGCTGCGGGACAATCCTGCTGCAAACGATGGTAACTATTCTATTTTCAGGAACGTTATAGAGATTGGCGATTTTAATAAGCTGGATAATAATGTACTGCAATATAAGGGAAAGATTGGATATCAAATCGGCAAAAATCGTGATGCAAATTATAGTTTTTCGACTGCTAAAGTAGACGTTGCAGTGAAGGTGCCGCTGTTCGAGGCAGGTTATGGCAAAATGAATTGCGTGTTTGCTCTTACTGCGGGCATTGCCGAAGGGAATACGCCGGTACAGGAGCAATTTGCGATAAGGCAGGCTTCTATTTTGTCGCCAATATTTATTCCCGTCGATAATTCGTTTTTAACATCCTATGGATTAGAATATGGCGGTACAGAATTTTATTCATTTCACATTAATTTTAATTTACGTGACTGGTGGTGGCGGGCTATTGGCTTACCTCTCATATATGGCAGAGGGTTAGAACTTTGCGTATCATCAACCAATGGCAGATATTTCAACAAAAGCAATCAGGATTATAATAAAGATTTTTACAAATCTACGGATGACGGTTTTTATTCAGAAGTTGGTGTAGGCTTGGGGCGAATACCGATTTTCATTTCTGAATTCATATACTGGTCAATTGAAGCAAGATTCGGAATAGGACATTATGCCAAAGACAAGTGGGGCTTTTTATTAAATTTCAATTTACCATTTTAAGATTTATGAATATTTTTTAATAAACCTTCTGCGTTCTGTGAATTTTTTTAAGTGTTTTATATTTAAATATTTATAAAATACTCACATTGTTTATTGTAACGGTAACAGGCATTCCAGACTTTAACTGCATGACGCCGCTTGTGATTAGCGTGTCTCCAGCTTTTAAGCCTTCAACAATCTGCACTTTTGATTCCGTGCGCAATCCTTTTTTGAGAGTAACTATTTCCGCTTTGCCATTGCGGTAAACGTAGGCTATATCTTGTCCCATTTCTGCTATAATTGCTTCGCTTGGAACGGTCAGTGTATTGCGCATTTTTTGCGTTTGTATTGCGATTGAAACGGATTTGCCGGGCTTGAGTTTGCCATTGCTGTTGGGATATATAGCCCGCACTTTTAATGTATGGGTATTCAAATCAATTTTAGATTCAATAGCGTAAACCGTTGCTTCATAATTATTTAGGTCATCTTGCACTTTGAATTTTACTTTTGTTCCATTGCGTATCATATCCGACTGGCGCTCATTTACCGAAAATTCTATCTTAAGTGGTATTATTTTAGTGAGCTTAGCTATAATTGTACTGGGCGAAGCATATTGTCCTTCACTGATTAAACGCAAGCCGATTATGCCTGTAAACGGTGCTCGCAGTTCTGTCTGCGCTATATACGCCTTCGCCAATTCAATATCGGCATTCAGCTTATCAAGCTCTGTAGCAGCTTGTTCGTATGCTTCCTTGCTGACGGCATCTTTTGCAAGCAGCATTTTCTGACGATACACCTTATCTTCCGCCAATTTTACCTGCGTTTGCAATTTTTTCAATTCTGCCTGCAGCGGCAAATCATTGATTTTAGCCAGCAATTGCCCCTGCTCAACGGCTGTTCCTTCCTTGAAATATATTTTCATGATTTTTCCAGAAGTTTCGAAAGATAAATCGACTTCTTCGTCTGGAATTATATTGCCCACACCCAAGAACGAATCATCCAAGTCCTCATATTTAACAACTTGGGCATTTACATTTAGCGGTGGTCTTTTGGCAGTATTAGCAGGCGTAGAGATACTCGTTTCATCAGTTTTGCCGCTAAGCAACGGATAAATTACTATTCCCGTAACAAGAAGCAGAATAGTGATAGAAAGTATAATTTTTGCTTTTTTAGTCATAATCGTACAAACTTTAAATAAAGTTCCGCAGTGTTACCCGCAGCATTATAAGACACTAGTAAATCGCTTTTAGATTAACCTCCGAAGATATTTGCATGAATTAAAAAAAGTATAATGGAAAATATATTTATGGCGTATAAGACATACTTTTTTATTTGATAAAAATTGTTATATTTGCGGAGAATATAATTACAATACTACAAAAAGGTGTAAATATGAAAAGAAGTATTATTCTATTTCTTCTGCTGTTTTCTTATTTTTTGTTTGCAACTGAAAATGGCATTTCAAATTACTCTATATTGAAAAAAGATGGCTCGGTGCAGCTCCTGCAAAACGAAATATCTAACAATCCTATCTTTTTTAATAACAATAGGTTAAACTCTTTGGCATTTGCTGATAATATCAATAAAAGCATTTCGCCGCTGCCGATAAATGATGATAATATTGAGCAAATTTGTAAGAGTTTTATAGCAAAATGCCGTCCTGATATTAATGCTGCAAATCTGAAACTGCTTTCTGCAAAGCTGCGGAACAATCAATGGTATGTTAATTTTTCGCAAACGCATAACGGCATTCAACTGCTCAATTCCAATACGAAACTTCGCATATTTAAAAATGGAAATCTGCTTGATATTACTGCTGCTTACTATGATAATGTCAATGTTGAATATATGCCAAATGTTGATACACATGCTATCAAAACGGCGGCAATTTCCGGCTTGGATATTGATGAAAAATATTTAATATTCGAGTTTGGAGAACAGTATATTTTGCCTGTTCAAAATGGTAATGGATATATTTATAAATTAGTTAACAAGGTTGAATTCAGAAATAATATTGGCACAATCGGCTATTTGGCATTTGTCGATGTAAAAGATGGCAAGCTGTTATTGCGTCATAATCAGGTACATAATCATGATTATAAAGTACAAAGCCAAGTAGTAGAAACACATCCAAATGCTCCATTAATCACTACAGATTATTTTCCGTATATGCAAGTAGAAGTAAATGGCAAGGCTTACGATGCAGACAAGAATGGCATAATCACAACCAGTGATGATTTAAACGGCAAGCAGGCGCAGATAAAATTTAGAACAAGGCAAAATATTGTCGTTACTCCGCTTGAGATGCAGCTTGCCAGCTGGGATGGCGTAGATTGGAATGGAAATGATATTCCTATTAATATTAAAGCATCAATACAAAATGGCATCATTGAAAATGCCAAAGATACAATTTATAGGGTCATGGCAACACATTGGAACAGTTTTTATAAAATGAATGATAAGTTTATTACAATTGACAAAGATTTTGATTACTTAAATAAAAGGTATTCCATAAAATATTTATTGTTAGATAATAATGCCAGTAGTAGCGATTATATAGTTAATGCTTCTTCTGCTGGAGCTAGTATAACGTTTTATCATCCGCTTCACTCAAATATTCGCATAGGACAAATGCCAAGTGTTTTTTACCATGAGCTTGGGCATAGTATAAATGATTATATATATCAAGATTGTGGAGAGATGATGATGTTTGATATGGCTTTGCATGAAGGACTGGCTGATGTGCACAGTGCAATAATGCTTGGTTATTCTGATGTATTTAGAGGTTTGAAGACGGATGGCACTTCTCACCCAAGCGAAAGAAATTTAAAAAATACTTTAAAATTGGGTATTGATGATACAGGTGAAGGGCATTTTGATGGGCAGATATTAAGCGGTGCTATGTGGGATTTAGCTGACATGATAACAATGGATACTGTGGCAAAACTCATGCATTTTACTCGTTTTGCAATACCTGATGGCATGACAACACCCAAAGCATTTACCAATTGGTTTATTCAAATGCTTATGACAGATGATAACGATGGCAATTTAAGCAATGGCACTCCAAATTATGAGGAAATACTTACAGCATTTGATAATCATAATATTGGATTTAATGCCTATATGCAATATAATTATGAGCATATTCCTCTTGAAAATACTAACAATACAACCATACCATATCATGTTGAATTAACTATACCATTTGTTAATAGCATAAAGCAGGTAGATGATGTTTGGCTGCATTATTCGACATCGCATAATGTGATAGATTCAATAAAAATGTACAAATTTGGAGACACATACGAAGCATATATTCCAAATCAAATAAAAGGTACCGCTGTCAAATATTCTTTTGAAGTATATTCACCTTTCAATAGCAAGTTTTTTAATTTGCATCCATATAGTGAAACACATACATTTTTAGTTGATTTTGATACTCTTTATACTGATGCTTGTGGTAGTATGAATAATCATATAACACATACTATTCAGGGAGCAGAATGGCAATTAGGTACCATAGGCGAAGAGCATCTGAATTTCCAATATTACTCCCCAAAAGAACATATGCCTAATAATATATGTTGGTATATAAATGACTATGAAAACACTCAAGGCAAAGTAACTATCGCTGACTTGATTTTTCCTAATCTTCAAGTCAATAATAACAATATATGCTGGATTGAATTGTATTTCTATTATGGTATTGATTATATGGATTTAGATTATGAAGATACCGAGCTAAATGATGTGGAACCAACAAGCCAATTGATTTTTTCTATAAGCAAAGATAATGGCGCTACATGGAAAGATGTACAAGCTTATGACGCATTAACTGGATATAGTTATTCATTTCAAGGATCATGGGAAAAATTATCATTCCTTGTGAATGACTATTTTGATAATACCGAGCATTATACTGGTATCAAACTGCGGATACGTGCAATCGGAGAAACAGGGGCTTTAAAAAAATATAGTGCTTATGCAGCGTGTATAGATGATGTAACGGTATTAGTAGATGATATAGGCAACGTTGGTATAGAAGAGCCGACAATTATTAAAAAATATTCATTATTCCCTAATCCCGCGAGCGATAACTGCACGTTAAGTATGGATTTAACCGAATCATCAAACATAAGTATCAACATTTCCGATATGTCGGGCAAAAACATCATGCAAATATATGACGGATATGCAGATATCGGTTTGTTCTCGAAGCAATTCAACACCAAGACTTTATCCAGCGGCATGTATAGTGTTGTTGTAAAAATTGGCGATAAGGTGAAGGTTGAGAAACTGATAATAAACAGATAATTTTTTAAAGAATATTTAGAAACATGAGGTGTATTAAATTTAGGATTTTAATGTAATGTATAAGGATAAAGGAAACGAAAGTAACGATTATATTTATGGCAGAAATGCTGTGATTGAAGCAATAAATTCGGATAGCGATATTCAAAAAATATTCTTTTGTTTTGGCGCTAATATGCCGCATATTTTGTCAGCAGCCAAACGCAAAAAGATTAATTGTACGGTTTTGGATAAAACTAAGTTTAGAGATTTAGAGAAAAGAACTTGTCCAATAAATGCCAAAACGCAAGGTGTTATAGCGCTAAAGCAATTAATAAGCACAGTTTTTTTGGATGATTTTTTGAACAGTCTTGATATTGGTAAAAATCCTGTTATTGCAATTTTAGACGGCATTAACGACCCGCAAAATCTTGGAGCGATTGCAAGAAGTGCGGAATGTGCGGGCGTAGCAGGAATTATCATGCCAAATAAAAATTCTGCTCCGATTACGCCTGCTGCGATAAAAGTTTCTGCCGGCAGTTTGAATTATTTGCCTGTGATTCAAGTTTCCAATCTTATTGTTGCAATAGAAAAATTAAAAAAAAATCATTTTTGGATAACAGGAACAAGCCTTGAAGGCAATCAAAACTATTATGACAACATTTATGATAAGCCGACTGCTATAATTATTGGTTCGGAAGGGAAAGGAATTAGCCCTTCCGTGGCGAAACATTGCGACCATTTGATAAAAATAAACATGTGCGGCAATATAAATTCTTTGAATGCTTCTGTTTCGGCGGGCATTGTTTTTTTTGAAATATTGAGGCAAAAACAGCAGAAAATTATGAACAAAAATTCATAATAGAGAAAAATTATATTTTTTTTGCGTAATGATGTTACAAAATCGCAATTATGGTGTCATTAATATAGAGGGTGAATGTTTTATACT
>JAVBOP010000072.1:0-13697 GCA_031550405.1 Kapaibacterium sp. (SeqCode) | reverse complement strand
TCGGAGCAAAAGCGTTTTTTAAAATGCCGATGAATGAACTGAAAGAACAGCATATTTCTATTTATGATTTGAGCAATCCGCAGCTTACAGAACTGCAGCAACGTTTAATGGAAATTCATGATAATTTAGCTTGTGTAAAGATGATTGAGCAGTTTTTATTAAAAAATATTCATAATCTTCCTAATTATAATTTCAAACGAATGACTGCGGTCATAAATTCCATAAATCTTGGCGAATATAATATTGATGCTTTAGCTCAAACGGCTTGCTTGAGTTATAAGCAATTTAAGCGGATTTTTGCCGAATATATTGGAGCTAACCCCAAGGATTATCTACGGATTATTAGATTTCAAAAAGCATTGCATGAATTACAATTAAAACCCAAAATGAGCTTGACTGAGTTAGCATATAAGTGTAATTTTTATGACCAATCGCATTTAATAAAAGAATTTAAGGCATTTTCAGGATATACTCCAAGCGAATATATCTCTATTTGCCCGCCTTATTCCGATTATTTTTCACATCAATAATGTCCGTTTTTTACAATTATTTGGATGTAATTTTAGCTAATTTTGTAGTGTAAAAAATATTCATTCACAAAATAAAGGCAAAAAAATGAAAAGTATTGTTGCTTTTTTTGAAATCCCTGCATCTGATTTTAATCGTGCAGTAAATTTTTATGAAACAGTCCTTAGACTAAAATTCTCTATTGCAGATTGTGGAGAAACCGAGCAAATGGCATTTTTTCCAGAAGAGGCTGGAAAATGTCCCGGCGCGATTTCCTTCGCAGCCAATTTCAATCCCTCGAAAGATGGTAGTTTAATTAGCTTAAGAGTTGATGATATGGACGCGGCGCTGAGTAAAATCAAGCAGAATAACGGCAAAATAATCACTCCCAAAACAAAAATTGAAGCTGAAAATATGGGTTATTTTTCTGTATTCATGGACAGTGAAGGCAATCGTGTTGGCTTATATTCCGACAAATAGAATCTGCATATTACTACAAAAACAAGTCTCGACAATATTAATTTTTTGTTGAGATTTGTTGTATAGATTTATGAATATATTTTAATAATATATGCTTGTTTTAATCTGCTTAAACGGAATGCAAATTTAGAGTTCATTTTATCAATAGTTTTACTGCAATAATGCCTCAAAAATTAGCGTGGTTGTATTCCCATTTTTTCGAGACACTTATTCGTATAATAATTCATCCCAAATACATAAACATGCGATAACATGAATATTTTTTAATAAACAATACCTATACATCCAATATATTGGGCGAAGGCATCAAATATCTTAAACTTTCGGGGATATGGGGTGTCTAAAGAGCTTGTTATCGTATTTGTCTCAATAATTAATATTAATTCATAAAATGACGCAAAAACATGTTGTTATATCTGCGCTTGTACTCGCAATATGTCTCTTCTTTACAAACACCGTATTTGCACAAAACAAGTCAGGTAAAATAGCCGGCAAAGTGATAGACAGCCAAACCAAGCAGCCGCTTGCACGGGCATCCATAACTGTACTTAATTCTAAAGACAGCAGCGCTATTACAGGCGGATATGCCGATAAAAACGGCGCATTCTCAATAGATGTTGCTGAGGGAAGCTATTATCTGCGCTTCAATTATGTGGGGTATGCGACGCAATTTAAGGGCAATATCAACATAACACCAAGCAATACTGCGGCAAATGTCGGCACTATCGGCTTGAAGGAGCTGGCTATCCAGACCCGGGAAGTTAGCGTTACTGCGGAAAGAGAGGCTGTGCAGGTTATGGCTGACCGCAGGATTTTCAACGTAGAGCAGGATATTTCAAATGTAGGAGGCACTGCAACGGATGTATTGGCAAATATACCGTCGGTAACTGTGGAGCAGGATGGTTCTGTGAATCTTAGAGGCAGCTCCGATGTTAAGATACTGATAGACGGCAGACCCTCCAACATGTCAAGCAGCGAGATACTGGAGCAGATACCGGCATCGATGATTTCCTCTGTCGAGCTTATCACCAATCCGGGCGCAAGGTATGAGGCAGAAGGCACTGCCGGCATGATTAATATCGTAACCACCAAGCAGACCAATAAAGGTGTCAATGCTATGGTCAATCTGAATGCGGGTATTGACGACAATTCCGATATGCGGGCTAATGCCTCTGTGTCGGCAAATTATAATGTCGGCAAATGGAATATAAATGCCAGTATCAATGGCAGAACGGGTAATAACAGCGGTATGCAGACGGGCAATAGAACCACATGGGATTCAACAGGTGCTACATCTACTTTGCGGGAAAATTCTGATAATACAAGCAAAAACCGGTTCATTAGCGGCAAGATAGGGCTGGACTATAACCTGACTAAAAATGATGTGCTTACATACTCATTCCGTGCCAATGATGCTTCAAGAAAAACTAATGTAACGGGCAATTTCGGCATATATGATGGCAGCGGCAATACTTCCTCTGCCTACAGGCGTATCGAGGACAATAATGCGCCCATGTTTAATACCGAGAACGTGCTTTCATATAAGCACAGCTTTGAACAAAAAGGGCATGAGCTGTTTTTCGATGCGTATTATACGACTTTCACGCGCGACCCGCACAAGGACTATGAGCAGATAGATACCGTTATAGGCACTGATAATGAGATATATCTGTATGAGCAAAACGACAATAACGTTTCCAGCAATATGTTCACCTTCCAAACGGATTACGTACACCCGTTCAGCAAGGAAACAAAGATTGAAGTTGGAGGCAAAGCCAATATACGGGCTAATACCAATAAGACTGTGTATGAGAACATGGAGAATGATACGTGGATACTCGACCCAAACAAGAGCGACGAATTTGATTTTGAAGAGGATGTATATGCTCTATATGGTACTTTTACCGATAAGATAGGCAAATTTGGCTATCAGTTGGGAGTGCGCTCCGAAACCACTATAAATGCGTTCAATTCTAAGACAGTTTATGAAAAAAATTTTAATAAAGACTACACAGGCTTTTTCCCAAGCGTATATTTTACCTATGACTTGAACGAGCATCACATATTTAACATCAATGCCGCTCGCCGCTTAAAGCGACCTAATTACTGGGAGTTGAATCCATTCATTGATTATGAAAATCCTTTAATATTAAGTTCTGGTAATCCCAAATTAGATCCGGAATATCTGTATAATGCGGAGTTTGGCTATCTGCTGAATTATAATTCAACGACTGCCACAATGAACGCTTTCTATCGCTATACAGACAATATGATTATGCGTTATACATCTATTTATAATGGAGATACATCAATCACCGTTCCGATGAACATAGCAAGCGGGCAAAATATGGGTCTCGAAATTATCCTCATGCAAAAGCTCACTAAGTGGTGGAAAATGGATGGAAATTTTACATTCTATAATTCCACAATCGACGCAACCAATATCGGCGGTATTTCAAAGAACAGCAATATCTGGACGACTCGCATCAATTCTAATTTCAATTTTAATAAAACGTTTGAATTGCAGCTCTCCGCCAACTACCGCTCGAATGAATTGACTGCACAGGGCGAAAATAAATCGCAGTGGAGCGCCAATATGTCCATGAAATATAACTTATTGAGCAACAATGCTTCTATTTCATTCAATATAAGGGACTTGTTTGATTCAAGAAAGCGGAGTAGATACACACAGCAACCGGGCGTATTTTATGATGAAAGCGAAAGCAAATGGGGAGCAAGGCAGTACACGTTGGGCTTCACATACAAATTCAACAATTACAAGCAAAAACGTGAGCGTCCTCGCGACGATTCCGGCATGTACGACGACACCGCAGAATAATTCTTTTTTTCACAAAAGCAATAAAGCAGGCATTCACAACGAACTGCCTGCTTTTGTATTAAGTTTATTATGTAAGATTTATTAAAAAATCATATATCTTGGCTTATTTGCTATTTTATTATTACTTCAGCAGCAATAGATGTCTCAAGAAGCTCGCTATTGCTTACGCCTTGAATAATTATGGTTGCCCTTCTGAAATCATCTTCATCTACATATTTCTCAAATTTAACATGCAAAACTCGATGGCTGCTGCTTAAATTTGAATAAATATCGACAAATTTAAATTTGCCAAACTTGTCCTCAAGCTTTTTGAAAGCTTCTTTTGTGCTTGCAAATTCGTCTGAAATATCCTGCCAAGTATAGTAATTTGTAGCAGAACTATTTACGTTAGGAATAATATCATAATTAGGCTGGAAGGTAAGCTTGTAATAATGAGTTGCCTTGACAGATGGAGTTCCATCAAAATATAAGTCGTTGGTATCTAAAATGATACGGCTCAAGCTATTAATAGAATAGCTGGCATCTGTATTTTGAAGTTTGTATTTTCCGTCGTTAATTGCGGAAGTTGCTATGCCGGGGGCAGCATTAGCCGTCATAGCGACAGCAGTAAATATAAATAAAGCAATGAAGTTTTTAAATAAACCTGTGTTCATAAGGAAGCTCCTTATATATTCAATTACACTTAATTCAAAAAACAATATGAAAAACGTATCAGTTTTAATTATTGTCAAACAATTACAGCACAAATATAAGTAGATTTTTGATAACTCCAAATATATTTTTCAGATTTTTTAAGAATATCTACTTAATTTTTTAAATTATGAATTTTTATTCATAATTTAGCATTATAAGTATAAGTACCTGTATTCTGTAATTCCATTAAATTTAATGTAATTATAGCATATTAACCCTATAGCATACGGCTTCCATTTCTGTAGTTACACTTATAAATGTTTTTCTGCTGCCATGCAATTATTTTTCAATTTTACTGAAAAAAATCACAAAACTAAGTATATATACTTTCCTTAAATGCCCATTTTGCAGCTGTTGCTGGGAGTTTGAAATAAAAAGCGTAATTTTGTACTGTTCAAATCACAAATGAATTTACTTGTAGTGCAAAAAGCATTCTATATTCTTAATATTTTGGCAATGCTGCAAACATTTGTTTATGCGCAAGAGCCGACGCCTGCTTTCATACTTGATTCAACCAACACTTTTCAACCTTCAACAGCTATTGTTCTTAGTGGCGGCGGAGCTCGCGGAATCGCGCACATCGGCGCCATTAAGTGTATGGAAGATAACGAATTAGCGTTTAATTACATAACAGGAACGAGTATAGGAGCTATCATTGGCGGGCTATATGCTTCAGGGTATAGCGCTGATAAAATTGATTCTACATTTGCAAATGCAAATTGGGACAATATATTCAGTTTAAGAAATTATGGCAATAGAAAAAATTTATTTTATGATGAAAAATACATAGAAGATAGAAGCATACTTACCTTAAATTTTAAGCAATTAGCTTTGGTTGCACCTGAAGGGTTTTCTGATGGAACAGAGCTGAATTTATTCCTGCAAAATTTATTCTTAAAAAGTATTTATTTTTGTAACAATAATTTTGATAGTTTAAAATATCCATTTCGTGCTGTTGCAACAGATTTGGTAAGCGGTCAAAGTATAACCATCAAATCTGGCAATCTTTTTCGTGCCGTTCGCGCAAGTTCTACGATGCCTGTGAATTTTTCGCCAGTTAGAATTGACTCGATGATACTGATTGATGGCGGAGTTATGGCAAATCTACCTGTTCGCCAAGCCTCTGAATTTAAAGCAGATATGATTATTGCTGTTGATGTTACCACGCCAATTTACTCAATGAAGGATATTAAAGATCCAATGCGGATAGCCGATCAGGCTGTGTCGATTAGTATGTTGCATTTTGTGCAGGAGGACGCAAAACTTGCTGACATTTTGATTAAGCCGCAACTTGGCAATCGTCGGAATACCGATTTTAAAAATCTCAATTCGATGATAAATGCCGGATATATTGCCATGCAAAATAAAATTGTTGATATTAAGTTATTGCAAAATAAAAAGATAGATTCATTCCTTGCCGAACAAAATTATAGCGAAATTTTAAAATATGATTTATTTTTTGATAATTTCAATACAATAGATATGCAAAATTTGGATACGCTAAAATCCAATTTCGATAAATTGAAGCTATTGAACCAGTTTATTATTTCTCAAAAATACAGGCAAATAAAAATATTTAAGGAAGAAGTAATAACAGAGAAAAATGAAAAAAAAATAATTTTTCGTGTTATGCCATTGTATTACAAGAAATTATCAAATCTGAATTTGGAAGGATTTTATAATGAAAATGTGGTTGGATTTTCGAACGTTATTCAACATAAATATAGGGACAGCCTGTTGAGCAGCAGGATGGTAAATAAAATTAGAGAAGAATTTTTGACCGAATATTATAATCGCTCAAGTCCGTTTGTCAATGTAAAATGCCGATTGGCAAATGATTCCACGCTTTCTGTCAATATTATTGAAAGCATTTTGAAAGAAATAAAAATTCATGGGAATGAAGAGACTAAAGAAAAAATTATAAAAGATTGGATTTGCTTTGATATTGGCGATACTGTATCTGTTGAAAAATTGCAGGAATGCTATACTCGGCTCAACAACACTAATCGCTTCTCAAATATAGACTTACAAATATTGTCATGTGATTCGGGCTGCGTATTGTTGGTTAATATAAAGGAAGTTGGCAATCAAACATTGCGATTAACCGGACGAATTGACGATGAGCGAATAGTACAGGTTGGCATAGATTTTGTTAATGAAAATATTTTTAGTTCTTCTGTTAGAAACATAAATTATTTTAAAATAGGGCCCAAAGATAGAAGATTTCAGATTAGTCTGTTTGAGCCTTCTTTAATGAGAACTTCTGTAACTTTAAATTTTACAGGATATTA
The DNA here is from genome assembly GCA_031550405.1 of Kapaibacterium sp. (SeqCode). GTDB lineage: Bacteria > Bacteroidota > Ignavibacteria > Kapaibacteriales > UBA2268 > JAVBOP01. Next base: position 6,887 of record JAVBOP010000072.1, on the reverse strand, counting down.
CGATTGGCGGGAATTTAATTTATATAATAAAAGTCAGGAATTTAGTCCCGAAATTATAGGTGAGAATTTTTTTGAAAGATTTGGCATGATTGGTTTATTGGGCTGGCAAGTGGAAAACAAAGGCTTGGTAAATTTGCAGTACAGGCTGGAAAATCAAGGGTATAACGATTACGCTAACGGCGACACTATTCTTAAAAATTACACAATATCAACTCTGAAATTAGCTTTTGATTACGACACGGAAAATCATCCAAATTTTGCAACCGAAGGCACATTGCTTTCAATTTCATTGGAAACCAATCTGTTCACGCCTAAAAAAGCGCAGGCTTTTACAAAAATGAATTTTTTGATACGCACGGGCTGGCTGTTTGAAGATTTATATATTTCCGCTTCATTGCTTTTTGGAGCAGGCGATAGAACGTTGCCATATCCTGAATTTTATTCACTTGGCGGTCAGGAATTATTTTTTGGAATGCGTGAAGACGAGGAAATGGGAAGACAACTGTTCAAATCATCCGCTTCTCTTCGTTATAAACTGCCCGGCATAGTCTCATTATTAGGCATGTCCACATATCTTGCTTTGCGGTACGATTTGGGTTCCGTCTGGGAAATGCCTGATGAAATAAAATTTTCCACCTTGAAACATGGATTAGGTTTCTCGTTAATGCTGGATACGCCTGTCGGCCCTGCAAAATTTTCTGTTGGCAAGGCATTTTATTTTCCTCAAAATACTATCAATTCTATGAAACTCAACCCAATTCTCCTGTATTTCAGCATCGGTATGAAATTGTAAACTGGTTGGAGATATGGAAACGCTACAATAATTCACTTAGCTTATCATATACTATTTTTGTGCCAACATCCCAATTGAGCCGCGTTTGATATTCGTTAAACGAGCTGAGGCATAATTCATAATACTTGGCTTTATTATTAAAAGTGTCTATAATATAATTGCACCAGTTATCTATATCTTCTCCAATTTCAAACAGTTGCCCGTTTTTACCGTTATGAATAACCGACGGAATGCCGCCCGTTTTGTGGCTGATGCACGGCAAACCAAAAGCATTGGCTTCGCAAAAAACATGACCAAAAGCTACGGATAAAGTCGGCATTAAAAAAAAATGAGCTTCTGAAAAATTTTGAATAAAAGCCGTAAGCCCATCTTTAGTTTCCTTATTTACAAACCTTATATTTTTAACATACTCAGGTAAAATATGATTTTCAGGAGGTTCACACCCAATAACTACAAGCTCAGACTTAAATCCTTGATTATTCAGGCGTTTAACAATATCAACAGCAATATCTGCTCCTTTCCATTGCCAATTCACACCAACCAGCAAAAATTTGCAAACCTTATTATTTATTCGCTCATTTATCAATTTTTCAATAAAATTTAATTCATGGTCAAAGTCAATATTAGCTCCAAACGGCGCAATTATTAATTTTTTTTCATCAACATTGTAGTTTTTTATTGTACCGTTCCGTGCCCAGTCAGAAGTGTAAAACGCTGCTGTTGCTCTACTTAAGCCTCTTTGCTCCACCTCATGTCCGTTGCGTACAGTTGCCTTGGTAAATTTATAAAAAGCTGGATGATAATCGATAAGCCCCGCAAAACAAGCGTCTACCCAAAATGCGGTTTTGATGTCCGTTTCTAAAAAAGCAGAAGCCAAAGGACCAAAAGAAAAAATAAAATCAGCACCGGATTTATTAATAATTTCGCTGCGAATTTTAGCTTCTCTTTTTACCAACGCAGGTTCCAAAACAACTCTACTTTCTTTATTTAACATATACTTATATAAAGCATGCTTAACCCTGTATGGAAATAATCCTGTTACTTCGGGAGGCAAAATTTCAACTTCAGCTCCATGTTTTTTTAAATATTTTGTAATATAATATCCGACATTACGTGGAGCTTTGATTATATTCGAGCCGTCATCCTTATTCATTAAAAATATAATTTTCATATATTACTTATCATGTTTTATGAATAAATATTCATAAACGCTACAATAATTCACTTAGCTTATCATATACTATTTTTGTGCCAACATCCCAATTGAGCCGCGTTTGATATTCGTTAAACGAGCTGAGGCATAATTCATAATACTTGACTTTATTATTAAAAGTGTCAATAATATAATTGCACCAGTTATCTATATCTTCACCAATTTCAAATAGTTGCCCGTTTTTACCGTTATGAATAACCGACGGAATGCCGCCCGTTTTGTGGCTAATGCACGGCAAACCAAAAGCATTGGCTTCGCAAAAAACATGACCAAAAGCTTCGGATAAAGTCGGCATTAAAAAAAAATGAGATGATTTATAGTAGCTTATAAGCCTCTTCATACCGTCATTTGTGCCAGTATTGATAAATTTAACGATTTTTATAAAATTCGGAAGTTCAATATTATTTTGAGGGTTACAACCGATTACTGTCAGTTCGGCATTAATACCCAATTTATTTAATTGTTTAGTAATTGCGACGGCAATATCTGCTCCCTTGCGCTGCCAATCCACGCCAATCAGCAATAATTTGCAAATTCTATCTTTGATTCTGGCTGTAGCCGTTTGCTCAATAAAACCAATACTGTGAGTTATATCCAAATTCATTCCAAACGGTGCAATAAAATATCTATCAGCTTTTGCTTTATTTTCCTGCAAAGCAAGGTTGTACGCCCATTCGGAAGTAAAAAATGCACACTCAGCGCGATGCAATCCAATTATATCTACAAGTTGGCTGTTAATTATTGACTTGTGAGCAAGATTTTGATAATCTGAATAATAATTTAAAAGCCCATTAAATATTGCATCAGTCCAAAATGAGACTTTTTTATCCGTTTCAAGAAAAACCAAAGAAGTTGGGCCGAAGGCAAAAATAATGTCGGCAGTAGATTTTTCAAGTATTTTGCTGCGCCTTTTGGCATCAAATTTAATCAAAGACAAATCAGCATAATGTAAGTATCTTTTATTAAAAATATATTTATAAACAACCTGCTTCATTTTGCAGGCAAATTCATTGGTAATTGTGGATGGAATCAGGTCGATTTCAGCGCCGTGCTGCTCAAGATGCTTGGTCATGTAATAGCCAACACTTCTCGGATACTTAACTGTATTAGTTCTGTCAAACCAATTCATCAAAAAAGCTATTCGCATAATTCAATAGGTTTATGAATATTTTTTTATAATTGCTATTCTGAGCATCGAAAAGCATCTCATGGATTCTTCGCTCCGCTCAGATGGAGGCGAAAATCTTAAGCCAATACATTTGATTTATAATCCTGAAATCACAATCTGTCAAATGGTCGTTTACGCAGCCGACAGCTTGCAAATGCGCATAACAGATTGTTGAGCCGAAAAATTTAAAGCCGCGTTTTTTCATATCTTTGCTTATTATATCCGACAGCTCCGTTTTTGCAGGAATATCCGACAATTGTGAATAATTATTAATAATTTGCTTATTTTCTGGAAGAAAACTGTACAGATAGTTGCAAAAACTGCCAAATTCCTTTTGCACCGCAATGAACGCGACAGCATTAGATATTGTTGCTTCAATTTTTTTCCGGTTGCGAATAATGCCTGCATTCAACATAAGCCGTTCTACATCAAGACTTGTAAATTTTGCAACCGCCTGAACATCAAAATCAGCAAATGCTGTGCGATAATTTTCGCGGCGGCGCAAAATAGTAATCCAGCTTAAACCAGCCTGGGCGCTTTCAAGCACGATAAATTCAAACATTTTGGCATCATCTGTTACCTGTTTTCCCCATTCCTCGTCATGGTATTTAATATAAAGTGGGTCGCTGCCACACCATCCGCATCGTTGCATAATTACTTCCGGCAAATATAAATTAATTCTGTTTCATCAAATCCGAAGTGGAATACTTCTTCATTGGAAAATTGCTTGATATAATCATCTTCTATGACTTCCCAGTCAAATTTTTTCAGCTTTTTAATGTAGTCTTTTCCATACAATCTCACATGATCGTGTTGCCCAAAAGCCTTTTCTCTTCCTTCTAACGAAGTTATAGTGAAGTCCTCGTATGTCTCTTCTAAATCATATTTTATTGGAACTTGAAAAATTCCCCAGCCGCCTTTTTTCATAACACGACACAATTCCGACATTGCTAAATTATCATCGGGAATATGCTCAAGAACATGGCTGCAAAGAATAAAATCAACGGATTCATCTTCAAGAGGAATATTTGTTATATCAATTTTCCCGATAATATTAGTTTCACATTCCTTATTATATTTTATTGGGAATAAATCGCAAGGAATATATTTCGCATTTTTTATGTTGGAAAAAAGGTCAAAGAAATATTTTTCAGGCGCAAAATGCAATATGGTTTTTGGCTTGTTGCCGGACAATAAATCTGTTTTTTCATGAAAATATTTCCATAATAAGCGATGCCGCCTATGGGAATTGCAATTAAAGCAAACAGCATTTATATCATCAGTTGTCCAATTTTTGAAAACCCTGTATTTTGCTCCACAAATAGCACATTCTACATCATTGCCTTTATATTTTTTAGCTTGAACAGGTCTAAGGTATTTAAGATAAGTCTTTTTAATTGCAGGAATGGATTTTATCTCAACAATAATTTTTTTTAGCATGATTATTAATAATTTTTAATTTTTGCTTTTATAAAAATACCCATTAGGTATCGCTTTTAAAACACATTTTATACCAGCAAAATTTCGGCAATGAAACAGCTATGCAATAGCATAACCGAAAGGGCGCAAGAGCTATATTTTCTATTTTTTAATTTAGCAAAAACGCCACATCTCATTAAATTGAACAGATATAATATCATCATTCAAACCTGTCACTCTTCACGTAGTTTGTGCTATTATGCAACTTACATGCTATGGATATAAAAAATATAAACACAGTAAGATTAAACAACATTAAGTTGATATAAATACAGGCATATACCTTTTTACTTTAAAATGTTCCATATATCATTTTCCCAAGTACTGCCCGATTTTGGATTTTCAACAACACGCCCAAGTTCATTGCCATTTTCTAAAATAATCAATGTTGGCACTCGGGCTATTTGGTAAGTAGCATACATGCCCGATGGTTCTGTTTTTTGGCGATCAATCCCATATATTTGCACAGAATCCTGCACAAATCCAGTTGCAGCAATGAGTTTCATGATTTTAGGCATTTGCGTTGCGCAATCCGATAAACACCAGTTTGCTCCAAAAATAATAAAATTTAATTCATGCTCTTCCATATATGCTTTAATGGAAGCTAAGGCTTCTTGATTTGGGGTGTAGTTGGCTGCCGAATAATCGCTCCAACCGGCTTTTTCCTGCCATTGTGCCCATGTATATTTTCCTACAAGCACTCCATCCTCTTCGGTTCCGTTACATGAAATTGTAATGCAAAATGCAAGTGTTATAATAAATAGCTGTGATATAGTTTTAATCATTTGTATAAATCCTGTATGTCAAATATGTCAAATATACAAAAAACAAAAACAACAGCCAATAAAATATGTTGTATTACTTATAGCTCATCAAAGAAATACAATGCTTATATATACCGGCATATTTCCGAACAGCTACGTTCTGCTTTGGTTTAGCGGATGAAGTTTGTGGCGATTCGAGCTTCTATTTCAGGCAATGCGATGCCTGATTTTTTGCCCAACTCTATGCAGCTAAGAAGCCATGCCATATTGTTGCCAAGCGTTCGCATAGTCTGCAAGCCTTCAAAATCCTGCCTCACTTCGTCAGGGGTATTGCCATGCACCATGTTCCAATATTGCGAGGAAACTATCGGCATATTGCAAATAGTAAAATACTTGTTAAGCTGGTCGAATGCCGCAGAAGCGCCACCACGCCGGCAACTGACAATTGCAGCAGCGGGCTTGTATGCCAATATAGAGTTCTTGCGACCGTAGAAGGCTCTATCCATAAACGAGGTAATCATGCCCGATGCCGCCGCAAAATGGACAGGCGAGCCAAAGATGAAGCCATCAAAATCGGCAGCTATCGCCACGAAATCATTGACAATGTCATTAATGATACATTTGCCTGTTTCCATGCACTTACGGCAGCCAAGGCAGCCATGTACGGGCTTTGTACCGAGATGAAAAAATTCTGTTTCAATGCCGTTTTTCTGCAAAGCACCAGCCACTTCGAATAATGCTGTATATGTGCAGCCTTTTTCATGCGGGCTGCCATTTACCAGTAATACTTTCATAATTATCTTATTTTTAATGTTATTACAATGTATCCTTCGCCAGAATATTTTTGCCTTCTACAACCTTAACATTCGTATTAGGCGCTTGCTTGGAAATTGATAGCAACAGCATCGGTCTGGAATAAAAACTCTGCTTGCCGCCTTTTGTAATTCGTGCATGAATCGTAACGCCGGAATTGTCCGATGTAACAGTATCAATCTTTATATTTGTAGAAATATTTGTAGTTCTATAAATTATAGCGATAATAGAGCTGTTATCAAAATTGGGTTCTATTATCTTGTTATCCATAGTTTTGGCTACACCAAAACGTTTGTCAAAATCTGCTATATCTTTAATAACATATAAACTTACATCATCATCTTGTTCTGCTGTATTTTTAAGAAAATAGTTATTTAGCAGTATAAAATTGACATTTGAATTTACATTCTCTTCATTTTTGCTGCTGATATTTTTTGTGCAAGAAAACACTGCAAATAGCAACATCACACACAGTATGCTTAATTTTAAGTTCTTCATATCATACATATTTTAGTTTTATAATTTTTTTTTCATAAATTGACAAAATACATTACATACAAAAATATACAATTAGATTCCAATTTCATAGAAAAAAATTTAGTTTAACTTACTCTAATACCCACTCCTGTTCGGAATAGCTATAATTTCATTATGTAT
>JAVBOP010000113.1:0-11247 GCA_031550405.1 Kapaibacterium sp. (SeqCode) | reverse complement strand
TGAATGATTTTTGTCAGCAAATTTAGTGAATTATAATAAAATTTTATTTTTTTATCGTAAGGAAATTGCACTGAAGTTAAATTGCTGTTTGCATCATAAGTATATAAATAATGTTGCGTTAACGGATTTGTCCTTTGATATGGATTGTTCATTTTATCAAATTTATATTTATAAGTTTGTCGAACAGAATTATTTATTTCAATAATATTAAAATTATTATCATATAAGTAATTATAATTTAGCAACTGTGTGTGGCGTTGTACAGGATAATTATTGTCATATATGTAAGTTATTGTTTGTTTGGGAGTTATGATTTGAGAAATATTATTTTTATCGTATTTAAACTCGTAAGACAAATCACTAATTCCGTAAATATTGTACAATTTGCACTTATCAAATAAAAAATACAAAGTGTCTAAATTAGAATTATTAATATTTTTTAATAATCCTGTAAAATCATATTCATAAAAATATTTTTTATTTTCTATTTCAATGGAATTAAGTGAATTGTTTTTGAAATTAAAATTCTGTTTTTGGTGAAAGATGTTTGTTTCTATTAAATTTCCCCAGAAATCAAATACATAAGCATCATTATTTATTGATACCTGATTGAAATTTTTATACTCAATATTATATTTATATTGATCATTTTCTTCCAGCTTTTCAAGCAAATTTAACGAATTGTAAGTAAAATTTAATTCACAACCATTAGGAAAAATCATGCTTTTTATCTGCCCAATTTTGTTGTAAGCAAAATTATAAACATTGTTATTGTAATCACTAAAATTTGTGGCATTCCCCAAATCATCATAATTAAACTTATAAGAATTTTTTGCTTGATTCGCATATTCAACGAGTTTCGCACTTTTATATTTAAAAAATGCTGTATCAGCGGCAAAATTAACGGTTGAAATAAGCTGATTTTCCGCATTATAATTGTAAAAATTCTTTTTGCCGTTTGGAAAAACCGCTGAAATAATATTGCCAATTTTGTCGTAATTGAATTGCGAAATATTCGTGATTTTATTATCGAATTTTTCAGAAATCTTTTCTATACGGTTTTTTATATCATATTCTAAAATTTTGTTAACTTCTGAATTATCAATACTTACAGGCAGATTATTTTCATCGTAATTAATTGTAGTTGCCATATAAGATGAAATTTTATTAATTAAATTCGACTTGTTGTATGAAAAAATAAAATTATTCTTACCTAAATTCAGATTATCAATTCCATTTTGAAATGTTCTATTAAAACTGATTGTATCTTGAAAATTTGAAATAATTCGTTTTTTATCAATATTTACAAAATTCAGTTTTTTACCACACCAGTAATGCCAATTTTTCAAATGGCTTTTATCATCATAACTTAAATTATACAATATGGTTGTGTCTAATTTACATGCTATTATATTTTGATTTTTATCATATTGAAATATTATTTTTTTTAAGTCAGAATAAATAATGCTGTCCGGATTATTCCAAAAATTATAAAAGTATGAAATATTTATCGAATCATTAAATGAATATTTTTTAATGTTCCCTGCGTCATCATAATAAAGCTTGTTGCATTTATTTTCGCTACAAATTTCAACAATTTCTCTAATATCATTATAAATATATGAATTAACTTCATTCATTCTATTGGTAATAGAAATTATATCCCCATCTGAATTATATGCAAATTGTATTTCGTTATTATTTTCATCGAAAAAATCAGCCAAATTTCCTGAAGAATCGTAATTGCAAACAATATTCGTACTGTCTGAAAATGAATATTTTTTAATTTTATTAAACTTATAATCGTATTCAATTTGGCTCTCAAATTCATTTTTTTCATTTTTAACTGATATTAAATTATTTCTAAAATCATATTCATAAATTATTTTTTTACCACTATTATAATTTGTTTGCATCAAATTGAATTTTGACCAAATATTTCCATACATTAAATTTTCATTATAATAATATTTTATTAATCTATATAAAGTATCATATTCATATCTTTTTATATTATTATAGTTATCTATTATTTCACAAATAATGCTTTTATCAAATTTTGCTGCATACTCAAAATTATCATTAAACGCCATATTAGAAAAAATACCATTTTCATCATAATCTATTTGATATTCATTGCCATTATAATCTATTATTTTTACTAAATTTCCACAGTCATCATAGTCGTAATTCAATTCAGTTTTATCTGGATATTGCACTTTTATTAATTTTTTTTCATAATTGTAACTATAATTTATTTGATATTTGCCAAAGTTTATACTTTGCAAAAGTTCGTCTTTGTAATTTAACATAACTGTTTTTTTATCTGAAAAAACAATTCCTGCCAATAATTTTCCAATGTATTCCAATTTAATAATATTATTTTTATTTTTAATAGAGGTGCAGTAATGATGCTTGGAACTTTCAAAATAATATTCCGAATAATCGCCATTATTCAGCGCGCTATCGTTCCAAACCACCAATTTATATCCGCCAGCCGGCAACTTTACAAGACTATCTTTTGCATCAAATTGTGGTGAAAAACTGCCGTCGAAATTCATCGCATAAATATCGGTTTTATTATCAGGTTTTACGATTATCACATTGGAATTATTAGAGTTAGCAACATAGCGAAGCGAATAATTAAATTGCCAGTTGTTGCCAAAATGCGTTTGCGATTCAATAGTGTTATTGTAAATAAAATTTAATGCAACTGGACAGTTTGCGACACTTATTTTTAAATCAGTTCTGTTATGTAATATATTGCCAAAACAGGTATTTAGCAAAACAGTTCCATTGTGTATATAACTCGGCAACGTATCGAAATGTTGATAATTATTCACGCCTCGGCGCAGTTCGCTAATTTTGTCATCATGAATAAAATCATCACCTTGATAATTGATTTCCTGTGAATACAATTTACTTATATATAATATAAATAACGATATTACAATTGATAATTTCATACTACATCTACCATTTTAACACTCAAATTAACAATTACTTTTGAAATGAAAAAATATGCCGCATGTTTACTTAATGTTGAATTAAAAGCAAGAAGCAGGAGGTATGGAATAATATACCTGATTTTGATTATATTTGCATTTGTATTTAAATTGATAATGAAGATAATATTTATAATCTGCTCCGCCATTTATCTGGCACGAGTACTCACCATCAGAATTTTTTCTGAAAAATGCCGGAATAAATGTCAAACCGATACTGCAATCACTGAATTGCCGCTTGTTTCAATCATCGTAGCAGCTCGAAATGAAGAAAAAAATATTGCTAATTGCATAAATTCTATTTTAAAATCTAATTACCCAAAAGATAAATTTGAAATCGTTATTGTCAATGACAGATCGACTGATGCAACATTAAGAATAATAACGCAATTAGCTCATGACAATGAAAATATAATTATCCAAAATGCCATAGAAAGAACAAATAAAAACTTACGGGGCAAACCCGGTGCGATAAACATTGGAATAAATGCTGCAAAAGGAAATATTTTTTTAATCACTGACGCCGATTGCACTGTTCCTGAAAACTGGATATTAACAATGGCAAGCCATTTTAAAGAGCCGACAGTTGGCATGGTTTGCTCGTATACGAATGTCAAGGGCAATAAGCCTTTCTATTATTTTCAGGCTGCCGAGTGGTTTTACATGCACACTTATGGCTGTGCGGGCATTGCGATGGATACACCGCTTGGATGTTTTGGAAACAATATGGCAATAACACGCGAAGCCTATTATAATGTAGGAGGTTACGAGAATATACCATTTTCCATAACAGAGGATTTAGCGATATTGACCAGCGTACATAATGCTGGATATAAAATTCATTATGTATGCGACAAAGATTCTCTTGTGGAAACGCTCCCGAACAAGACGCTCAAAGAATACATTGTGCAGCATAAGAGGTGGGCAATTGGCGGATTAGCTCTTGGCTATAAGGCGTTTGCGTTTGTAATATCTTCCGCTTGCATTTGGATAACATTGGTTATCGGATTGTTGCTGCATGACAGTGCATTGCTATTAACCACATTAATTTTAAGGATATTAGGCGATGCGGTAATTCTTTTCCCCATATTCAAAATTTTAAGAACCAACCATTTAAGAATGTGGCTGCCAATTTCGATATTCTTTTTCAGCGCAATAGAGATAGTCCTTCCATTTACCCTGCTCAACCGAAAAGTAACATGGAAAGATCAGGTATTCAACGGCAAATGATATGTAGGAACTAACAGATATTGTGTCCGCCTATCGCTATGTCTATCTCAGCAGTTTTGCTTATATCTGTGGTATTTTAACAGATAAGGATACTTTTGTACCTTCGCCGGGTTTTCCGGTGATTGATGCTTCGCCGCCAATAGAAGACGCCTTTTCTCTTATGCCAAGCAGCCCAAACGAGCTATGGTCGTGTACCTTTTCAACTGGAATGCCAACGCCATTGTCAATAACCTCCATAGTGAAAATTTCATTCGTGTACTCTATCATGACATCGACGCGCGAGGCTTTGGCATATCGAGTGATATTGGTTAGAGCTTCCTGAAATATCCTGAAAATGGGTGTGCGCAATTTTTCCGGCACTATCAGATCCGGCTTATTTATCGACACCTTGCATCTAATCGCAGTGCGGCGCTGAAATTCCGAAGCCTGCCACTCGATAGCAGCAATCAAACCAAAATGGTCGAGAATGGAAGGACGCAGGTTTGAGGCGATGGTTTTCACCTTTTGTATTGCCATATCTATAAGCTTCAGCATTTCTTTCATTCTAATTTCGAGGTTGTTTTGCGACAGGTCCAATCTCTTTTGCAGCCATGTTATATCCATTTTTATGGCAGTTAGCGCATAACCAAGTTCATCGTGTATGGCAAAAGCAATTTGCTTGCGCTCCTCCTCGCGCACTGTATCGATATGCACGGCAAGTTTTCGCATTTGCTTTTCGCTCTCGATAATGGCTTTTTGCGCTTTTATCGCCTCCGTTTTATCGCGAACGATGGTTGAAATTCCGAGCACATTGCCTGTATCGTCAACAAAAGGATATATGGTGAAAGAAACAAAGCGTTGGTCATTTGGCTTGTTAAGCGGCACAAGCTCTATATATTTAATGGCATTAGAGTTTTTCTTATCTTTTAGAATATCCTGACTTGAAAAAATCGAGAGTAGTGTCTCAAAATCTATGTAATGGTCAAGAATCATTACCGGTTGTCCAACCATTTGCTCGGCGGAATATCCAAACATTTTTTCAGCGCCCGAGTTCCAGCTGTGAATTGCCCCGCTTTTATCCACAACAAATATGGCATCTTCCGACGACTCAACCAAAGCACCCAGCCTGCCTTTGGATTCCTCAATCTGCATGTGCGCAGTAATGTCATTTGCCATAAGCAGAAGCATCGAAATGCTGCCGTCCAGTTTCATAAACGGAGTGCAATAATGTTCAAAATATTTCTCTTCCTGACAAAGCGAATTCGGGGCATAATACTTTGCAATCTGTTCTGATTGCTCGCTTTTTATTGATTTGTGGATTATTGTTTTTTGATTGGCATGTTCTTCTTCCTGAAAAAATATCGACATAATATTTTTGCCGACGATGTCCCTGTCAAACTCAAGCATTGCCCTGTTTGCCCACATAACATGCAGGTTCATGTCTAATATATAGAACATTTCAGGCAATTCATTCATAGCCTTCAAAAATTCATTCCTGAACTTTTTAAGCTCCATTTCTAAATTTACATTTAATTCAATCTGCCTTTTCAGTTCTATATGCTGCCTTATTGCAAAAATGAGGAGAAGCACAGAAATAACCGCAGACGTCAGCAACAGATCCAACAAAAGCTCATTGTGGATAATATTGGCGATAATTTGGGCATCGTCAAAATATGCAAAAGCTATAAATGCAAGTATTGCAACGAAGATAATGATAGATATCTGTGCTATAGCCTTATCTCTATATCTTGAAAAAACTGACATAAAACCACACCTTTATATAAAAAATCATTACAAAAATACGCAAAATATTAATATTTGCACTACATTTACCGGCATATAACAGATGCTGCCTGCCTGATGTTTATCCGCAGCGCATTGCATAAGCCGACGATAATTATTGCTGATACGCCATTTTTTTTACTTATATTTGAAGAAAAATATTTACCATTATTTCATTCTGTTAATCAAATACTGTATAATTATGAAAAAAAATTCATTATTCGACGATATAAGTGAAACTGTTTCCATGCTAAATGCTTATGGCACTAATAGACCTGATATTGGTATAATACTTGGCACGGGTCTTGGTAACCTGACGAAACACATAGACATACAGAACAGTATAGATTATGAAGATATTCCTCATTTTAAGCCTTCTACCGCTGAATCCCACTCCGGCAATCTTATATTTGGCAATATACATGGAAAAAACATTGTTGCAATGCAGGGAAGATTGCACTGTTACGAAGGATATTCGATGCAGGAAATCACTTATCCTGTTCGAGTTATGAAAGAGCTGGGCGTTAAAATTCTGTTTATATCCAATGCGAGCGGCTCGGTGAACCCGCTTTTTGAAAAGGGTGAACTGATGATATTGGACGATTTTATCAATCTGCTTGGCAATAATCCGTTGACAGGCAAGCACGATCCGCGCATGGGACCGAGCATTCCCGATATGAGCGAGCCGTACTCGCAACGGCTGATTGCGTTGGCGGAGGACAGGGCAAGGGAGCTGAAAATACCGATATACAAAGGGGTTTATGCCGCCATGATGGGACCGAGCCTTGAAACGAGGGCGGAATATCGCTTCCTGCGGACAATTGGCGCTGATGCTGTCGGCATGAGCACTGTGCCTGAAACGATAGTGGCAAAGCAGATTGGGCTTGAGACTTTCGGCATTTCAATTTTGACCAATCACGCCTGTCCGAACTGTTTGGGTCAGGTCTCGCTGCAAGAGATTATAGCCGCTGCCGAAGCCGCCGAACATAAGTTAACCCAATTAATACTTGAACTTATAAGGATTGCATAGGTAGCGCATTGCAATAATATATGTCCTCCTACCGCAGCCATGAGCTGCCGAATACTATGTAGAATGCCCAGCTGCTGTCGGGACCAAAGCCAAAATCCGCTCCCATGTGCAGGTTCAACAAACGTGCTATCAGATAGCGGAAGCCGACGCCATAGTTATAAACCAGCTTGCTGTCCCCGAAAGTGTCATAGCTGTCAAAGGCTTTGCCCAAGCCGCCAAAACCTATTGCACTCCAACGCTTGTATATCCTGATGCGGTGCTCGGTTTCGGCATATAGGGAAACATTGCCCTGATAGCGCTCGCTGGGAATACCCCTTGCGTCGATGTATGGCAGCATGTAAAACGGCGGATCATTAAAAGCCTGCTCGTATTCCACTCTCAAACCGCCAACCCAGCCGTCGAACACAGGCAAGTATCCGTAAAATGAGGCATTTACCTGCGTATAGTCAAAATCGCTGCCTATTATCTCATCACTCCAATCAAAACGGGTATCCACCTTTAAACCGCTGTTTGGAGTAAAAACATTATCACGATTGTCAAAATTCAGAAACAGGCTAAAACGGCTGACATTATTCGTCCACTTCTCCTTGCTCAAAAGGCTGTCAAGGTAAGGCATATCGCCGCCTTTCGGGCTTACGGTCGTGTGCATGAATATATATTGCGCACCGCCGTTGAAATAATCCAAAAAATCGAAACCAATCATTCCATACAGCGGAATAGTCTCAAGGTTTACCAACATCTGGTGCTCTTCTCCCGTCAATTTTGAGGTATGGTAAAAATCCATGTTTATACTCGCATAAGCCGCCAAGAGCCTGTAGTCAGCGTTAATTGCATTTATGGAGGATAGATGCCCAGCACCTCCCATCCAGCTGTTATTGGCAGTATACATGCCAGCCAGCATGGTTGCAGTTGGAAATTTGGGTGAATGGCTGCGAGCAGGCTGGGTGCGTGGAGTCAGGAATACAGCGCCCAAAAAGCCGCCAAAGCCACCCAAAGCAGGCTCGGTTATCAGTCCAGGTATAGGCACAAAACCATGCAGGTCAAGCACAAAGCGGCTCATATCAAAGGCTCCGTCTAATGGATCAATGAATGTTTTGGATTTGGTCTGCTGCTTGGAGGAATCCGGTGCGGTTTGATTTTGATTGTTCAATGTTGAATCGCTATTCGGGTTTTGGGCGAACAAAGTATTAGCTGCAACAAATACAGTCGCAATAAGTATAGGCAATATTTTATTTTTCATAGATTTAGCGCAATTAATATGTTGATGATATTCTACACGTAGTACGCCATTTCATTTAAAATATTACAAAACAGTTACAGGGAACGGCGCGAATTGAATTTTTATGTAAATACCGTTAATAAATTATTTGGTATTGTAAAATATAGAATAATATTTGAGGTTAAATTGTTACAAAATGTGTATTTTGGTGTCATATATATAGACATATTTGTATCACTAATATAGAAAGGTATTATCATGTACCCTAAAATTAAAAATTATTCATTTCTCTTTGCTTTGTTTATAGCAATATCAAATCTTTATGCTGCTGATTTTGCCGGTGGAAATGGCACAGCAGATGACCCATTCTTAATTTCAACTCCAGAGCATCTTGACAATGTTCGCAAGTACCTTGGTGAAACGCATGCCGATAAACACTTTAAGCTAACCAATGACATAGACTTGGGCGTCGCTCCATACAACGAAGGCGAAGGCTGGAATCCGATAGGCTATTGTGAAAATGATACAGATTATCATTATCCTAATGCGTTTTTTGGCAATATGTACGGAGACAATTATAATGTTAAAAATTTATCCATAAATCGTCCTGATGCTGATTATCAAGGATTATTTGGAATTGCTAAAAGCGGTAAAATTGAAGCTCTTAATATAGTGGATTGTAATATTAAAGGTGGAAATTATACTGCTGGCTTAGCTGGTTTTAATTATGTTGCTGTTTCTCATTGTTATGTTACAGGACAAGTCGATGGCAAAGATTACGTCGGTGGTTTAGTGGGGCAAAATACTAATGTGATTAGAAATTGCTATTCAACAGCTAATGTCAGCGGGCATAATATTGTCGGCGGCTTGGTGGGTTACATTCATCCTTTGCTTGCTATTGCTTGGTGTTATGCTACTGGCAATGTTACTGCAACAGGTTCTGAAATTGGAGGTTTGGTTGGAAAAGCAGGAGGCTGGATTGAGCATTGTTACGCTACTGGAAATGTAAGCGGTGATGAAAATGTCGGTGGTTTGGTTGGAAATATTTCTGACGCCGGTTATGGCAGACCTATTTTCAATTGCTATGCTTCCGGCAATGTTAGTGGACGCAATAATGTACATGGCTTGGTTGGTTGGCTTTACATGGGAAGTGTACGCGATTGCATTGCCGCAAATTCAAGCATTACTGCGGACAGTAATGCTGCTCGTGTTGTTAATATGATGAATAATACTTATCCAGAAGCTGGACATCATAGTAACTACGCTCTTTCCACTATGCTTGTGAATGGCAAAACTGTAACAAACGGCACACATGATAACGAGCATGGCGAAGATAAAACTCTTGAAGAATTAACAAATGTTAATTCTTATAAAAGCATAGGTTGGGATTTTAATAAAATTTGGACAATGGAAGAAGGTAAATTACCGACGTTACAAATCCAACCCAAAATTGAAATTGATAAGCATAAGATAGTACTTTTGGCAGACTCTTCTTATAAGATAAAAATTATGTGCGCTCCTGCAAATGCAACTATTCCTAAAATGGCTTGGACTTCCTCAAATGAAAGCATTGCAACAGTTGATGCAAATGGATTAGTTACTGCGTTTAAAGCAGGCGAAACAATAATTAGAATAATATCAGAAGATGATAGTTTTATTGACAGTTGTCGTGTTTTTGTAGCTAAGTTTGCTGGAGGGAATGGCACAGAAAATGAACCGTTTTTAATAAGTAACTCTGATGAACTTAATTGTGTACGTTATTATACAAGCATATTGAATGCCGATAAACACTTCCGGCTTATCAATGACATAGATTTAGGTATTGCTCCATATAATGAAGGTTGGGGATGGGAGCCTATAGGGCGAGATGATAATGTATATGACAACTCTCTATATACTCGTGCATTTAATGGTAAGTTTGATGGAAATAAGCATGTTATAAAAAATCTTACAATTAATAATAGTGCTGATAACGAATCTTATTTGTATTTGGGGCTTTTCGGCTGGATTGGCTCTGAAGGTATTATTAAAAATGTTGGTATAGAAAATTGCAATATTTCAGGATATCATGCAATTGGTGCTTTAACAGGAATTAATTCTGGCAAAATAGCTAATTGTTATGCAACTGGAAACATAGTTAATCATGATGATAACACTTATAATACCACAGCTGGCGGTTTGGTGGGAAATAACCAAACTCATAGTTCGATTGAAAACAGCTATTCAGAAGTAGTTATCACTAGCAATGGTCTGGCTGGCGGTTTGGTGGGTTGGAACCTGTCAGGAAATATTATAAATTGTTATGCAACTGGTAATGTTACAGGCAAAAAAACTGCCGGCGGCTTAGTTGGTACTTTTGATATGTTACATAACAAAATAAAAAATTGTTATTCGACAGCTAATGTTAAAGGCGATAGTCTTGTTGGCGGTTTAGTGGGTGAATATGTTACAGTAGGAAACCCCGCTTCCGATGACATGAAAATAGAATATTGTATTTCTGCAAGCCAAGAACTTATTAGCAGCACTGCAGATACTGCTTTTACGCATCGTATAGCAAATTCCGTAATATTTTATAATCAACTTACTTATTCTCATAACTACGCTTTATCCTCTATGCTTGTAAATGGCAATACTGTTACAGACGGTACGCATAACGATGAAAATGGTGAAGATAAAACACTTGCCGAATTACAATCGCAGGCAACTTACGAGGCATTGGGCTGGGATTTCGACAGCGTATGGACTATGGCAGAATTTCCCGTAAAGCCGGCTATCGGGACTTTAGCAGGCGAAACGGTAAGGCTTCCCCGCTTAAAATGGCAGCCGGAGCCAACCCAAAACATACACGAGCTTCCGCAGCAGGCTATAGCATCGATACGCCTCTACCCTAACCCCAGCAATGAGATGCTGACAATCAGCAGTATTGATAACAAAATATTTAAGAGTATTTCATTATTCGATATGGCAGGCAAGCTGTTAGCGGCATATAGCAGCATAGATAA
>JAVBOP010000031.1:0-14835 GCA_031550405.1 Kapaibacterium sp. (SeqCode) | reverse complement strand
CCCGGTGCTTTCAGATTTGGATTTATGGCTGGACAGTTTGGCAAACAGACAACAGCAAATGAGCAAAATCCTATGGACAGTATGCGGACTTTCAACCGTAACGGTATGGCAATGAAAATTGGAGTTGGAAGTACCAATAATTTCGTAGATTTATCGCTGTTGAAAGTAAGTGATAAAAAAGGCAATTTTACTTATGACAGCTTAAATACTGGCAGAAATCCGCAGGAAAATGTTGTTGCCGGTATTAATTCTAAAATTACATTTAGTAAAAATGTGATTCTTGATGCAGAAATTGCCTCAAGCCTTTTGACTTCTGATTTATTTGCCAAGCCTTTTGACGATCAGGAAACTAACTCGTGGGTCGAAAAAGTGAATCCAATAATAGAAATCAATCAGTCTACAGAGTTCCATTATGCTGCAAGAGCCTCATTATTATACAAGTTAGATAAATTTTCCATACGCACGGATTATACAAGAGTTGACCAGAATTATACTTCACTTGGAGCGTACAGCATAGCTTCGGATGTCGAACGCATTACAATAGGTCCCAATCTGTCGCTATTTAACCGCAAAGTAAATTTGAGAGCGAGTGCCGGCTGGCAGCACGACAATCTGCGCAATACGAAAAAGGCTACTTCGGAGCGGCTGGTTGGTTCGCTTTCTATAGGATGGAATCCGAATCAGATGTTCGGAATTGACGGCTCGTTCAATAACTTCACAACAGAACAAACTGCCGGCAGAATACCGTTAATTGATTCAACAAAAGTTTATCAAAGCCAGTTGTCATTTACTTTATCGCCGCGTTTGATTATAATGAAAGGCACTAATTCGCATGTTATTGTGCTTGCTCTAAATAGAAATGTGTTGAATGATGATAATAACAGGACAGCTGAATTTACGGAAAATACGGTGAACACCGCTGTTTTGAATTATGCTGTAACTCTTCAGGCACTTAAACTTACGCTAAATTCCGGATTGAATTATATGCAGATGGACCAGCGGAATGCTTCAAATAAAGCGTCAGGATTAAGTTTAGGTGCTTCGACAATGCTGCTTGATGACTTGCTAAATTTATCGCTTATGAACAGCCTGCTTTTCAACAGCTATTCGGGCAATAATACTTCGAGTCAGGGACAGATTCTAAATTCGCAGCTCACAGCTGCATACAGGGTAACTCAAAGCCATAATATCAGAGCTGGAGTTTATTACATGGGCAATTATTACAAAAGCGGAAGCACAATACCATCGTTCAGCGAATTGCGGGGAGATATTAGCTATGTATATTCATTTTAACGGGATAATAGCAAAACGTAAGGGCATAAGGCTTTTATGCTCCTACAAGATATTTATTAAAAAATATTCATAAATCATCAAGGATGCTTATATGAAACCTAAAAGCGCAATTTTATTGATTATTGCTTTCGCATTCGCAGGATTGGCGGCAACGAAAGCGGGGGAGTACCACAATGGTGATAAAACCGCTTTACGCAATTTCCTGATTCAGCAGTCTGCACTCGAAGGCAAAACCAATGGCGAATTGCGTGGTTTGATTGCGGCAGCATACATGATATTATTGGATAATGCTGTTGCATGGTTGAAAGATGAAAGCTGGGTAAGTAAAGTTAAAGGCATTGCATGGAATGATAAAAATCCTAAGCGAATAACAGAAATAGACTGGTACAGCAAATATGGCAGTTATAATTATCTTTCAGGAATTTTGGATGTCAGTGGCTGCATGGATTTAACCAGGCTAAACTGTTCTAAAAACCAGCTTACAAGTTTAAACGCCAGTGATTGCAGGGCTTTAACCGAGTTGATATGTTCTGAAAACAGACTAACAAATTTAAACGTCGGCGGCTGCATAGCCTTAACAAAATTAGATTGCTGGAAAAATCGGCTCGCAAGTTTGGATGTCAATGATTGCATAGCTTTAACTGAATTACATTGCTCTTTCAATCAGCTTGCAAGCTTGGATGTTAGCAGATGTGTAGCGTTAACGAAGCTAATATGTGCTTACAGTGCCAAGCTCGCAAGTTTAAATGTCAGTGGTTGCAAAGCCTTAACAAGGTTGCACTGTTACAGCAGTCAGCTCACGAGCTTGGATGTATCAAAGAATGAGGCACTGCAAGAACTGTATTGTGAGTACAACAGACTTAAGTTCTCGGCATTGCCGCAAAGCAATTATGCACATAATTTCAGATATGCGCCGCAAAAGCCCATGCGCGGCAGTATCGCCAATGTTGCAAGTGGGGTAGACTTGAGCAGTGAGTATAATATTGGCGATAATATTACTGATTTCGCGTGGTTTGAGCTTATCGGCAAAATCGAAGCGCCAATTGCTATTGACGGCAGTAATGGTATTTTTTCGCTTGATGGGTCATATTCCGGCAAGACACTTGTATGTAAAATGACCAATGCAACATTTCCGGCTTTCGATACAAATCAATTAAGATATGAAGTTAAGATAGCAGGCGATGTTAGTACAAATGACGATTATGAAAAAAAATTAATAAAATATCCAGTTTTAACAGATGATATATTAACCATCAATAATAGCGATAAACATATTAATAATATCTCATTGTTTGACATGTCAGGCAAGGTGTTAGCAAGATATAACAGTATAGATAAGTCTATATATAGCATAGACATATCGGCATATCCAAATGGTACATATCTGCTTGATATAGATGGGGAATCGGTCAGGTTTGTGATTAGCAGATGATAGCAAAACGTAAGGGCATAAGGCTTTTATGCTCCTACAATATATTTATTAAAAAATATTCATAAAACTATAAACACAAGGAATACTTATATGAAATCTAAAAGTACAATTTTATTGATTATTGCTTTCGCATTCGCAGGATTGGCGGCAGCGAAAGCAGAAGATGTTTACAATAACAATGATAAAAATATTGTGAAGGCTTTTTTGAGGCAAGGAACAAACTATTTGAAAGCAGGCTTAACAGTTAGCGATACGGCTAATTGGAACAAAAATGATGACTGGCTTGAAGAAGTCGAAGGCGTTATGTGGAATTATGAGGATGTTAAGCGGGTTACCGAATTGTGGTGGAGTAATTCATCATTTGCTGGCAGTTTGGATGTCAGCGGATTAGCAGAGCTGACTAATTTGGAATGCGCTTATAATCAGCTTACCGCTTTGAATGTTACCGGCTGCAAGTCATTGAAATATCTTTCATGTGGCAATAACCTGCTTACAGGTCTGCATGTCAGCGGATTGGCAGAATTAATAAATCTGGAATGTAACAATAATCAAATTACGAGCTTAAGCGCCAGTGGATTAACAGCATTAGAAGAAATATGGTGCGAGGAAAATTTGCTTGCAAGTTTGAATGTTAGCGGCTGTACAGTATTGGAATATTTGAGTTGCGATAATAACCAGCTCACAAGTTTAAATACCGGTGGATTAACAGAATTATATATGATATACTGCCAAAATAATGAACTTATAAGTTTAAATGTTAGCGGTTGCATAGCATTATACGAACTGTATTGCTATAATAATAACCTTACAGCATTAGACGTTAGCGGCTGTACAGCACTAAGAAGTTTAGAGTGTCATAATAACGAGCTTACAAGTTTAGTTGCTGATAACTGTATGAAATTAGGATATATAAAATGCGATAATAATCAGCTAACGAATTTGAATTTTAGCGGATTAAAAGCACTGAGTTCGCTATCTTGCGAGAACAATCAGCTTATAAATATCAACGTCAGTAATTGCAAGGAATTAGCAAACCTGTATGCTGAAAATAACCATCTCGCAAATATAGATGTAAGTGGATGTTCTGCATTAAGTCATTTAGATTGCGATAAGAACGAACTTTCGAGCTTGGATGTTAGCGGATTAAAGTCGCTAAACTCGCTGCACTGCGATGATAACCAGCTTATAAGTTTGAAGGTAAACATAGCATTGTACACTTTATATTGCAGAAACAATTTACTTACATTTTCTGCCTTACCTTTACCTCAAGCATCTACATCATATTCCTATGCACCACAAGCCATTCTATACGGCGGCGAAATCAAATATGGAAGCGAAATAGATATGAGCAGCGAATATATCATTGCCGGCAGCCCGACAACATATAAATGGTATGATGGAACAGATGAAATTCCAGCGAACAAATACACACACTCTAACGGCAAATTTACATTTACCGATCCAAGCCTTAAAGATAGAATGCTTTATTGCTACATGACCAATGCTAAATTTCCGGATTTCAAAATAAGTGCAACATCAAGTCCATTGACGTATGCAATTATGCTAAAAGATGAGGTTAGCATAGATGAGAATAATGAAAATTTATTCATAAATCTATATCCTAATCCATGCAATGATATATTAACTATCAATAATAGCGATAAACATATTAATAATATCTCATTGTTTGACATGTCAGGCAAGGTGTTAGCAAGATATAACAGTATAGATAACTCTATATATAGCATAGACATATCGGCATATCCAAGTGGCACATACCTGCTTGATATAGATGGGGAATCGGTCAGGTTTGTGATTAGCAGATGATAGCAAAACGTAAGGGCATAAGGCTTTTATGCTCCTACAATATATTTATTAAAAAATATTCATAAAATTACAAGTATTGGTTTTTATGCAGGATGTATTTGAAAATATAGATAATGAGACAGCTCCATTGCAGTACGCATATCATAGTAACGACAAGCGGTCGTTGCGTAATTTCTTGATTCAGCAGTCGGCTGAAGAAGGCAAAACCAATGGCGAACAATTGGGACTGAGCGCCGAAGAAATAGAATTGCTAAATGCTGATGATTTATGGCTTTATGATGAAAGCTGGGTAAGCATGGTTTCTGGAGTTGCATGGAATGATGCAACGCCAGCTCGCATGACGGGTATTGATTGGGATAATCAAAAGCTTTCCGGTGATTTAATATTCAACAGCTGCGATAAATTAGCTACCCTTCTATGTTCCAACAATAGTATTGCCAAGTTACGTGTATTAAAACTAAAAGCTTTAGAAGTACTGTGCTGTGATAATAACCGGATTACAGATTTTGATTTTCGAAACAATATCAAACTACATACATTGCATTGCGGAAACAACCAGCTTGCGGTACTGTATTTGCAAAACAATATCAAACTACAGACGTTGCATTGCGGAGACAACCGGCTTGCAGCATTGCATTTGCAAAACAATCAAGAGCTGCATACGCTGTATTGCAGTGGAAATCAAATTAAGGCATTATACTTGCAAAATAATGTGAAGCTGCAATTATTGCATTGCGGAGACAACCGGATAGCAAACTTAAACTTATCCAAAAATACGGAATTACATACATTGCATTGCGGAAACAACCGGCTGACAAATTTAAACTTGTCCAAAAATACGGAATTACATACATTGCATTGCGGAAACAATCGGCTGGCAGAGTTGGATGTATCAGGCAATAAATCGCTAAAAAAGATAGTTTGCAGCAAAAATCAGCTGGTGCAGTTAGATTTGCCTGATAACGATGTTTTAGAAGAATTATCCTGTGCCATCAATCAGCTTCCATTTTCGATGTTGCCGCAAATCAAATATGGCGACAACTATGATTACACACCGCAATGTATTGCAGGTGTCAATGTTGTTAATGCAGAGCATGAAGTAGATTTAAGCAGCGAATACTGCATTGCAGATAATATTACAACATACAGGTGGTATGACGGAATGACAGAGCTGCAAAAGAGGCAATATCTTGATATAAACGGCAAATTTACATTTACTGACCAAAGCCTTATAGGCAAGATACTCGTTTGCCAAATGACCAATGATACTTTTCCGGATTTTGCGGACAAACCATTGACATGCAAGGTAAAGGTAATAGAAGATACCCGTATTTATCATGACGATGATAAAGCGGCTTTGCGTAATTTCTTAATCCAATATTCCATAGAGAAAGGCAAAACCAATGGCGAACAATTGGGTTTGGATGCAAGGGAAATAGCATTTTTTAAGAATAAATTTAATTGGAAAATAAATGAAGAGTGGATAGGCAAGCTTGCTGGAATTACATGGAATGATGCAACGCCAAAGCGGATAACAGATATTGACTGGAGTATCAAGAATCTTTCAGGCAATCTGAATTTAAGCAAGTGTTCAGAATTAAACAGGCTTAATTGCAACAACAATCATCTTTTCAACCTGAATATATCAAAGAATACAGCCTTGCAGAAGTTATACTGTGACGGTAATAATTTCGTGGATTTGAATTTAAAAAATAATATAGCCCTGAGAACATTGCATTGCAGCGATAGCAAACTTACAAATCTGGATTTACGGGAAAACATAGCATTAACAACATTGTACTGCAATAGCAGCCTGCTTGAGGATTTAAACCTGCGAAATAATACAGGATTGCTGGTACTGTACTGTTTTAACAACCGGCTTACGGAGTTGGACTTTCAAAATAATACAGAGCTGCGGGTAGTGTACTGTAACGGCAATCAGCTTAAGAGCCTAAACTTGAAGGATTGTTCAGCTTTGCAAGCATTGCATTGCAGCGGCAACCAGCTTGAGAGCTTAAATTTGAAGGATTGTTCGGATTTGCAGGGATTGCACTGTGCCAATAATAAAATTGTACATTTGGACATAATGAATAACTCATTATTAAAGCAATTAAACTGCAATAATAACCGGCTTACAAGTTTAAGTCTATTAGAGAATAAACTATTAAGGAGAATACACTGTTCCGGGAATTGGCTTGCAAGATTGAATGTGGATAAGCTCAAGCATTTAAAAGAGCTGTATTGTTCAGGCAACCTGTTAAAATTTTCTACATTACCGTTGACACGGGGGATTCATAATTATCATTATATGCCGCAAGAGAATATACAAATCTATAAAGTTCTGCTTGGCAGCGAAGTGGATTTAAGCAGCGAATACGAAGTTGGAGACAGTATTACAGCATTCAAGTGGCATGATGGAGAAGCAGAGCTGCAGAAAAGCCAATATACCAGTCGAAGCGGCAAATTTATATTCACAGACCGAAGCCTTGCAGGCAAGATGCTTATCTGCAAAATGACCAATGCGAAATTTCCTGCGCTTAATGATGACAATCCATTGATATGTGAAGTAAGGATAGTAGGAGGTGCCATGATTTATCATGATGATGATAAAACGGCATTACGTAATTTCTTGATTCAGCCGTCGGCTGAAAAAGGCAAAACCAATGGCGAACAATTGGGATTGAGCGCCGAAGAAATAGAATTACTAAATGCTGATAATACATGGCTTTACAGAGAGGACTGGGTGAATAAGATAGCAGGGACTGGGTGGAATAAGGCAGATCCAAAGCGAATAATAAGTATTACGTGGTTGAAAAAAAATCTTTCCGGTGATTTAATATTGGATGTATGTACAGATTTAACGTCTCTTAAATGTAATGGCAATAATATTTCCAATTTGCATATATCGGGATTGAGAAACCTCAGGACGTTGCTTTGTTCTAATAACCAGCTTGCAGATTTGGATTTGTCAAATTGTAATGAGTTTAGAAAATTGCGGTGTTCTAATAATCGGTTTAAATTTTTAACGCTGTTCCGAAAAATTTTCAATAGTGACTACACAAAACCAAAAATGATAGATGGAGGCGAAGTCGCTATAGGTCAGAAAATAGACCTGAGCATCGGGTGTCATATAGAAGATACAACAACATACAAATGGTATGACGGAATAATTGAAATTCCTGAAAACCAGTATACTGCTGAAAATGGCATGTTTGTTTTCAGTAGTATAAAATTCGCAGGAAAGATACTTACCTGCAAAATGACCAATGCCGTATTTAACAATTTCATTGGAAGTCAGGTAAAATATGCGGTTAAGATAGTAAACACATCTAAAGGTCCACTAAATAAGAATATTGTAGAGCTGGTACGGTATCGGCATCGACGTGTTGTTGCTGGCAATGCACCGGTCAGGAGTACGGAAGAGCAAGATTTGCCAGATGCTGAGCATGAAGATGTTGCCGGTAATATATCAATTAAGAATATGGCAATTGAAAAAGGCTGGCGATGGAAGGAATAGCTGCGAACAGATATATTATATATTTATGAATATTTTTTAATAAAAATAAGTGGAAAATTATGAGCAAAACAGAACTATATTCTAATTGCATAACCAAAAGAAGGCGTACTTATTTCTTTGATATCAGTAAAGCAGAAAATGAACGCTTATATTTGCAAATTGTAGAAAGCAAAAAGATTGATGACGGCTTTGAACGGAATTCTATTATGATATTTGAAGAAGATGATAACAAATTGGAAATGTTATTTTGTCAAGGTAAAAATATACATGAACTTGCACAAATATTTGAACGTAAGGAGGGAGCTATCTCTTCTCGGATAAAAAAACTCGAATTAAGAGAAAAATATAATATCAATATTGAAAAGAATAAATCACATGACAATATGTGGGATAACATAATGCATGACGAATAATAAAATTATGAATAAATTTTAATAAATAATGCAGATGAATATTAATTACAGAACAGGAGAATACAGGTATGAGAACTGATTTTAACTCAATTAAGAGATGTTTGATTATGGCAGTATTGCTGCTTGGCTCGCTCAGGGCTTTTGCACAGCCGTACCAGATTCAAATATCTATTTCGGTGCTGCCGCCATATTCGACAAAAGTGTCGGATTATACCTCCACACCCGGCAAGGTAGTGGCAACACTGACGAATATTACCGCAAGCAATACTGCTGCCGACATATACCTTATGGGCAGCATAGTTGGCATGAGCGGGATAAGGATAGCGACGGAGCCGGGGTATAAGCCATCGCAGCCTATCACCATTATGCCTAATGCCAGCATACTGCTGACGGTTGACAAGCTGGGCGATGTGTTTAATACGAGCCATTTGGTTTATGAAGGCATAAGCCAGCGTGATATTATTTTTGGCGGTCTGCCCGAAGATGACTACCAGATATGCCTTAAGGCTTATGATTACAAGACAGACAATGTGGTTTCGGATGATGAAGTATGCAGTGCTGTGTTCAGCGTTGCAAACCTTGAACCGCCTATGATATTGTCTGCTTTTTGTTCTGATACTGTGGAAGCACAAACGCCTCAGCAGCTGATATTAAACTGGTCATTGCCTGTTAATGCACCGCTGAATACGCAGTATCGCATACGAATGGCAGATGTAATTCCTGTGGATAGAAATCCATACGATGCGCTAAATACAACCGGTTCACCGCTATTCTTTGACCAAACAGTGCAAACTACAACGTTTTTATATGGTGCTGCACAACCGACGCTTATAGAAGGGCATCGCTATGCTTTTACTGTTACTGCTGTTGATCCTTCGGGGGCTGCGGTATTTAAGAATGGCGGGCAAAGCGAGATATGCACCTTTATATGGGCAAAGAAGGGGATTGATACTATTAATCTTGAAATGAATAAGCCAAGTGAAGGTAGCGTATTAATGGCAGAGAAGCTTAAGATATTTGTGCCGTATTGCGGCATAAGTGAGCATTCTACAGAAAATCCGGCTGTAGGAGATGAGCTTGGCAAGGTTATATCGGTCAATAATGCAACTCCATTCTATCTCCGCTGGGAGGACAGAACCGACCTCTTAACAAGGTATATGGCAGAGCATCTCCTGCTGGATACTGGAAATACGCCATCGGTTGCCTTTACTGAGGAAGGCATAGTGTATTTGGTGCAAGTATATGATTTTACATCAAATAACATAGTATATGAAGAGCAGGTATGGAATAATCCATACTGCCAGAAGGAGTATCAGGGTCTGCCTTTTGAAAATGATAAGAAATATAACTTATCTGTGAAGGCATATTATGCCAAAAGGAAGGGAACGCCTTTAACAGGCAAAGGCGGAAGAATGAAATACGGCTATAATATTCTGACTCCGCTGGATGAAACGACGCTGCTTGCTTCATCGGATATTTGCGATTTCAGATATATACGCATGCAGGATTATCAGGAGCCAAACAGTATAATGTATTATATGACAGGCAAGCTGTTATACAGGTTTCAGGACTATCCGGAAACATATCCCATATCATCCACACAAATCAAGCTGACAAAGTATCTGATGATAAAGGACAGCCTGACAGGCGAGGTCAAGCTGGAGCATTGTCCTGTTCAGATGGCGCCGGCATTCTGTGCTGTTGCAGGCTCAATAGTATATGCCACTACAAATGAGGATGGTACTTTTGAGGCTAATTTCTGGTCGAAACCGAATGGGGGAGACTATGGCGTCAAGGAATTAACATTTAACGGGAAGGCATATAGAGGGCGGCTGCTTGAATATTATGAACTGCAGATAGTCAGCCCGTATTTTAGAGATCCTTCTACAAGAATAGAGCTGCATTCGGACAGCCTGAACCTTAATGAGATTGTTGCACAGGTATACGACTATACGCTCAAAGTCAATGTCAGCAAAGGCTATTACAGATATAACAATGGCAAGAGAGAAAAGACAGGCAGTCTGCAAACTACTAACCCCCGGTCTATTAAAGCAAAAATATGGAGGCTTGAATGTCCCGCCAATGTGCCATACTATGAAGGCGATGTAGAGCTCGGTGCTACAAAAGCAACCGCTATAAAGCATGTGGCAGAAGGCTTGGTAAGCACCGAAACGGTAGACGGCAAGCAGCAGACTGTTGTTACATTCAATAAGCTTATATGCAATATGCTGAATGGCAGTCCCAAGGATGTCTATAAGATTGATATTGAACAGGATACCGTAATTGATGGTGTGCCAAAACGCTATATTAGCGATTTATGGCTGCAGGATATCAGGTTTAAACCGGAAAATGCTGTTCTTCTTGAAGCATATATGAATAATAAAACGCATTTCAATCATTCGATAAATGCAACGATAGTATCTCTTGACCCGCCAAAATCAAAACTAAGGGGCAAGCTGGTATATAAAGACCCGACAGACCCGCAATCAATGATAGCACCGGTAAGAAAATCCAAAGTGAGTTTAATTGCTACTTACCTCATAGAAGATAGCAAAGGATACCAGACAATAGTCGATCCGCACCACTTATATCAGGAAGTTTATAAGGGAGCTAGCGGACAAAATGATGCTGTTTCTGGAGGCGCTACTGGAAAATTTGAGGGAAGTTATTTTGAAGAAAAAATAAGAAATGAATTTCCTGACGCAAATACTGTGCTGGCAACCACGACGACAGATATGGAAGGCAACTTCACCTTTGATTTTGCCAATATTGATAGCTTGGGAAGCAGGGCGTATCAAAACAGTTTTAGCGAGGGTAAGGAATTTCATGTTACTGCTAATCTGAAAGGCACGCTTGTGCGTACTGTTCGCTTGGTTGTATCAGGCTCTAATGCTGCAAAATTCATTAATCCGTCTGATAACATATTTATACATCCAAATGATTCGCTCAATGCCGGCACTCTTACGGCATATCTGAACGCATACAGTTTGCAGATATATCCTCTTAGCGATACTGGCGGCGTATTAAAAGCACCTCGCTCTGTGGTAACAGGTGCAAAAATTAAGATTGCCAAGTACTGGGGTATAGATTCTACGACACTTTCTGGAATGACTGACTCTGCATTTGTAGAAAGCATAGAAAATGGCTGCACATTCCACAGCATACCTCTTCACAGTAAAAATAAAAATTATGATGACGTAAAAATAACAATATCAACAAGCGATACCGTAGGAGAAAATTCCTATGAAACCCGCATAGTTCGATTTCCACGGGCATATTCTGATTCGGTGGCTGCTGCTGCGCCTATTTCCCAAATCGAGCAATCCGGAGACATAATACTACTTTGGAAATATGATTCTCTGTTTTATAAGCCTGCTACCACTTTTGGGAATAATTACTATTCGTTCATAAAAGAAGACTATAAGCCTATTACTGTAAAAATAGATTTGTACCTGAAACCCAAGCAGCCAATCATATCCGGCAGGGTGCTTGATGCCTCCAATACCATGCGCAGTGTGGAATCAGGGCAGGTTAAGCTGTTCTCTTCTCAATTCATGGGTATTGCTACACCAACTGTTAGACCTGTGTCAGAAGCTAATGGCAATGGCTATTTTACATTTACTAATCTGAAAACAAATGAAGCGGGTTTTTCTTATTATTTGCAGGTAGCTGCGCCGGGTTATAAGCTGTATTTAGCAAAGGAGAAAAATAAAGATGGCGATACGGTTAATGTTCCAGCATCTAATGATGGCAGAATACCTGCTGGCTCAGACAAAATACGCCTCCAAAAAGGGCAGCAGGTACATTTCGCTCAAATACTGATGATGCCTAACGGCAAAATAATAGGTGAAGTGCGAAATGAGGCAGGGGAGCCCGTGAAATCGTATGTCAGAACAACAAGAAGCCTTTTGCAGGAAACGTTTAGAAGTTCATACGGCAATGCTCAAAGATTTGAATTGATGTCTCCCACAAATCTTGCAGATACATTATTTGTAATACCTAAGGATTTAACATACTTCGCAGACACAATACTTATTCCTGCCAACAGGGACAGCATAACCACATTAAATGTTGTCAGAGTGAAAGAACGAAAGCATAGAATGAAGTTTATAGTCATTGATGATAAAAGCAAACAGCCTCTTAAAGATGCAGTAGTCAAGCTATTGGATTATGAACAAACAACCAATGCCCAAGGCGAAGCTCTGTTTGAATTTAAGAATGCCTCGCTCAGGAATTTCGATTATAAGATAACTCCGCCTTATGGCAGCGATTATGTCCCTGTTGCAAATGCAATAACAAATGCAGAGTCAAAGCAAATATATGCGTACACTGTGAAAATGAATAAAGGCTTTACCTTGACAGGCAAGGTTCTGGCTGGAGGTGCACCTGTGCCCAAGGCAGAGGTTTGGGTGCAGAATGGTAATGGCTGCATAAAGAAAACACGTTCGGATGCTCAAGGCAATTATACCTTAAAGGGGATTGGATTCCCATATATTGATATTTATTGCGATCCTCCGAAAGATACAACAGCAACGCCTGATTATTCTAATTATATTGGACAGTCGGCAAAGGTTACTTTCTCAAGCACCAGCGCTCAAAAGAATTTTGAGCTGACCGAATACAATAAAGCTAATATTGCATATCTGCATGGTTTCCCTGTGAGAATAACCAAACTGACGGAAAAGCCTGACGGCAACGTTGAAATGAGCGGAACTGTTAATTTGGAAGCAACAGCATCGAATTTCAAAATGGTAGAAGAAGGTCAAACCGTTATGTTTAATAACATTACAGCCAAGCCTGATGCTGCTGCCAAAGATGCCAAGGGTCGTCCGTATTTGGATGTCGATAACTTCAAACTTAATGCTGCGGCAGTTAAAGTGCGTTTAATGGGAGATGCAAATTCAGAAGCGCAGTCAGGCATTGTAAGCCCTAATAAATACAATTACTTCGTTCGCCTTGAAGGCAGCGCTGCAAATCAATTTTTGCAAATAGCCACTGAAAGCATTGAAAGCGGAACTTTACGCTCTAAGGCAAGGATAGTTGATAATTCATTTAACTTCCCTGGCAGCTATTTCCGCTTTGAAGATGATCAATTCTATCTGTCGGAAAAAACTACAACAATGATGATGGGCAATGCAACTGTATCATATTCAAGTATCATAAGCTCCTTCAAAGCAAGTATTAATAAGCTGCAAAGCAATGCATACGTTAGCTATATGCGGAAATCTCGCAACTATACCCTTACAGATAAGGATGGCAAGGCATTAAAGTTCAAGTTCCTGAATTTTAATGCAAATTCGCCTGTTGATAGCAGTTATATCACACCGAGCGGCACAATAGTTCTTGTGCCTCATGCGTGGACGCTTAATCCATTACTTCCAAATAGCAAGGATACTGTTGCTATTGACCTGCCTGCAATAGGCATTACAGCAGACGGTGTGAATGTAACCGGACAGAAAATAAACGATATCAAAATTAAATTCGAGCAATGGACTATTGTTGCAAACCAGTGCGAGGTGAACCCGCAGGTAGGCGGCATCTACTCTACGAATGCAGAGATACAGACGGGAGTAGTGAACATTCCATTAAAAGATTTTAATTTATGTAGCGATTTAATCTATCTCGGCAAACCTGATAAGACCCCGGTTTTAAAATTGGGCGGCATTGCTGACCTGATAATTGCATCGGGTGTAGATTTTCAATTTGGTCTTGACCCGAGAGTTGGCAAGGACTTGAAGCCGCATTACAAAGTATGCTTTGTCGGACTCGAAGGCAAATCTGCGGCATCAGCCTCGGGCTTGCCGGGCTTTGCTCAGAAATTGGAATTTCAGGCAGTGAGCTTATTGAGCAATGGTGAACAGATACTAAGTTTTGCACCCAATTCGCAATCGCTTAAGTTCCGAAATGTTGCAATGTTCCGTCCATTTACTATTTCTTCATATCAGGACAACTTCTCTGTTGACGGCGCTATGGATCTTGGCATTCCGCGCGTTCCTGACGATTTGACATATAGATTGGTATATGAAAAACAAGGTTCTGCCTTAAAGGTTACGCCTATGCCGCAATTGATAGAATTTGATGGACCGGGTTATGTCAGATTTACATCAAATCCGCAGGAGCCTGTCAGCGACAGGCAGATATTCGAAGAAGGCAAAATCACATTATATGGTCGAGTTAAAGAAGAGAATAAATTAGACCCAATAAACATAGTCCTAACTAAAAAAATTGTATCCAGCAATAAGTATGATATATACATTAAGAAAGAAATTGATGTTGGCGAGCAATATATCGCGTTTGGTGAAAAGAGCGACCCTGATGCCATGGTTTATATTATTGATTCTTCGCGTATGGTT
>JAVBOP010000039.1:0-14155 GCA_031550405.1 Kapaibacterium sp. (SeqCode) | reverse complement strand
GTTGCGAATTCGCAATCTTATCGTTTTCGCTCTCTTCTGTATTTGTGCATTTCCTTAATCAGGGCAGAATAAGTATATTTATTATACCCAAAATAAGTACAGGCATGTATGTTAAGTACTTGATTTGCAAAGATATGGTGGTTTTCATCATACAGCTTAGCCACATATTCTATCTGTTTCTGCTTATGGTGCCGGCATATCCGCTCCATTTTATAGCGTTCGGCAATATTAACTAACTTGCTGAAAATTATACTATATACAGCATTTGCTAACCTTTCATTTACTTGCACATCCTGCCTGAAAACGTCAATCGGCATCAAAAAAACCATTGGCTCTGCTACTATTTTAGTTCTAACCAACTCCAAATAGAATTGTTCTGGCGTATCGTTCACCAAGCTCAACGGCGGAATAATCGACTCATTCTTGTAGTAAAAATTATAACTTATACCTTTATCCTGTTGATAAGTATCCATATCTGTCATATAAAATCTGCGGGCAGCACCTTTTGCCATAACTCCTATATATTTAGCGACCTTACCCGATTCAAACAGCCATTCGTCTGCTGTAGTATATTCTATACATTTGTGCCTGTTTTCCTGGAAATATTCAGCATATTATGTATTAAGAACAGAAAATGAGAAGCTGCTATATCCTGAATAATATGCCGGAGGAGAACATGCGGCCTGCATCGGGAATGCCAAGCTTGACTTCCCGGTAAGTGTCAAACACATTGTTCGCTCTGACATACAACTCTAAAATAGAATTGTAAAGCATGAAACTGTAGCTCAGCCGCAAGTTTAAAAGGCAAGTTGGAGCAATTTCATCAAATTGATTATTGCCAGCATGTGCGTATTGAGTACCGATATAATCGACTTCCGCCTGCCCGCTTAAGCCAATACTGGTTTTGAAAGCGGCTGTTAATCCACCCGCTAAAACTGGGCGATAATCAAGATGCTCGACATTAATTTTTTCGTCTTTGCCTTCCGAGTACATATAAGTTAAATTTGCGTTAATATTGCAGTATTTGAGGAAAGAGTAATTCGCGATAATTTCCACTCCGTAAATGCTGGCAGAGCCAATATTTGCACGCATTTCGAGCTGCGTGGTGCTGTCGGTAGTTTTAATTATCATGTTATCATACAGGTTTGCAAAAGCTGTTGTTTTTAAATAAAAATTGGGAATATTGAAAACGTAACCAAGCTCAAACAGCATATTGGTTTCTGGCGATAAATCAAGATTTACCTTAAACTTACCAAGTGCAGCAGAATATGCCTCACGCAAACCGGGGAAACGGGTTTTGCGGCTAAAATTCAAAAATGCTGTATGCTCCGGTACAATTAAATAATTCAAGCCCGCAATAGCTCCCCAGCCATTATCCGTTTTGCCGTCCGCCTCAGTAAATAAGCCCGCTTTCAAGATTTTTGAATAGTCGTATTCGCCGCCGATTTTCACCTCAAAGCAATTGCCCAGTATATGCTTATATTCCGCTCCCATGGAAAATAAATTTTGAGAAAATTCGGTATTGGCGGTGCTTTTAGCGGTATCGTCAGCATAAGCAATTATTGTTTCATCGTGCGTAGTCGCCAAGCCGTTTACTGCAACAGCAAGTGAATTATGATCAGAAAATGAATAATTATTAATAATTCTAAAGCCATTTGTCAAATCCTCATTATTCTCGCCATCTTTAAGCGAAGAATAAGTCATATCCTCGTAACTGTCAATGTTTTGCAGGAAATCGTCAAACCAGTATGTCAGCTTTATCATATTTTTACCCTGTGCGTCAGTATGAATATCCGTGTTCAACGTAAGCAGCAAGCGGCTATTATCAGGATATTGCCAAAAACGGACTTTTTCCGGCTTCTTATTTTCCTCCGGAATAACGCCTTTATCGTACGTAGAATGATTCACAGAAATGCCCGCAGCAAAGAGCTTGCTGAAACGATATTCGCCTTTAGCATAAAAATTAAGCTGGTTTGAATACGAATTTGGAATCAGCTGTGAGTCGTAATTATAGTTATATAAGTCGGTTGGAACGTCATGCGAAGCGATTTTGCCATCAGAATTAAGCCAATTAGCCGCAGCAATATAATTGAATTTTCCAATTCTGCCATCATGCGTTAACGCAAGATTTTTCGTATTGGCATCACCCATCATAATCCGTGCAGTTCCGCCAAATCCATCGCTAATCCGCTCGAAAGAATTCAGGCTGACAATGCCCATCATATTATTGGGACCGTAAAGAGTTGTGATTGGGCTAAATTCTATTTTACCGATAATATTAGGATTCAAAATGCCAAGATCGGTGCGGCTGTCCCAGGGAATAGACAGCAGCG
This sequence comes from Kapaibacterium sp. (SeqCode), assembly GCA_031550405.1. Taxonomy (GTDB): domain Bacteria; phylum Bacteroidota; class Ignavibacteria; order Kapaibacteriales; family UBA2268; genus JAVBOP01. The sequence continues at coordinate 11,822 of JAVBOP010000039.1, read as the reverse complement.
CTCCATCAAGATAAAAATTAGTCTGGCGCTCCTGACTTCCGCGATATGTAAAAATTGTCTCGCCCCTTGAATTTGTTTGAAATTCGACCGACGGCAACAAGATTTTTAAATTTTCAATAGAAGTTGGATCCGTGTTTTGAATTTGCTGGTAAGAGGTTTTTGTATTGAGAGGAGAAAATATGTTATATTCACTGTCGGGCAGAACATTCACTTCGCCTAATTTGTATATTTTTAATGAATCTATCGCAAACAACTGCATACTTGCAATAGTCATCACCAACAAGAATAATGAATATTTTTTCATAAATATATTCGTAGAGATTTTAATAAAAAAAATATAGCATTACGCTATATTTTCGACACAATCTTTTTTAATTTTAAATTACTAAGGATGATTTAAAACATGTTTATAAAAGTGGGCGAAAGACGGGACTCGAACCCGCGACACCCAGAGCCACAATCTGGTGCTCTACCTGCTGAACTACTTCCGCCATTTTTACAGTTACAAAGATAGTAAATATATCATAGAATGCCAAATATTTTTAAATATGGAATGCCAAAAAACAACCCTCTTTTCTAACAAATATCATGTGTATTCTGGAAAAATTTAGTATTTTAGAAGCGTTTAGTTTGTAATAATGGAATTTGAGGCTGTATGATTATAGATTATTTGCCTGTAATAATTATGATAGTGTTCTCTATTGCGATGGGTTTTTTGTTTTTGTTCCTCGCAAAATGGCTTGGCGCAAAACGCACAACCTACGCAAAAGAAACAACTTACGAAAGTGGACTTATGCCGTTTAGTACCGCAAGACAGCGATTTTCTATAAAATATTACATGATTGCTGTCAGCTTTATTGTGTTTGATATTGAGGTCGTATTCCTATACCCATGGGCAGTTCGTTTAAAGGAAAATAGTCCTGAAGGCTTTGTCGCCATGATGATTTTTATTTTTATATTGTTTATTGGCTGGCTTTGGGAGTACAAGAAAGGAGGATTAGAATGGGATTAGTAGAAGCGTTAAATAATAATGGATTTTTGACTTCGACCGTTGGCGAAATCGTTCGCTGGGGACAAAAAAATTCACCTTGGCCTAATGGCTTGGGCATTTCGTGTTGCGCTATAGAAATGATGGCATGGGCATCCTCGCGATTTGATGCTTCGCGGTTTGGTTCAGAAGTTTTCAGAATGACGCCGCGCCAATCGGACATTTTGCTTGTGGCAGGCACCGTTACGTATAAAATGGGTTGGACTGTCCGCAAAATTTATGACCAAATGCTTGATCCTAAATGGGTTATAGCGATGGGCGCCTGTACATCAACAGGCGGTATGTTTCGCTCTTATTCTGTTGTACAAGGCATTGATTTGTTTTTGCCCGTTGATTTTTACGTGGCTGGATGTCCGCCTAAACCCGAGTCGCTTTTTGCGGCATTGCTTGCCGTCAAGGAGAAAATGGATAAAAAATATCAGCCAACTTTGTTTAATTTTGGTCAAAATACCTCGCCAATTCCGACCGCGGAAAAATACGATTCTGAAATTTGTTTCGACCCGTCCAAGCCGAACAATAATATTGGATACATTGGCAAAAAGAAGCCCCTGATTGGGGACTAGGAATGTCATATCGCTATACTAATGTTACTGATTTTATCTTTAAACTAAAAAATGCCACACTAAAATTACTCCATATCCCAAAGAGCCAATTATCCCTTAGTTGGCTCTTTATATAACCTTGCCACCATATACTCTAAATTTTCTTCATCCAATTTGCACCAGCACTCTCAACGATCCTAATATATAGCCCAACAAAATTATTTACTGCCTCATCAAAATGCTCCTTTCTGAAAACGCACTTGTTTTTTCATTTTTGATAAATTAATAATTCATAATTTTTTAATATTGAAGATTTGTCTTATCCCCTTTGCTAATACAAATTTGTAGTGTAATTGCATGAACATATTGAAGCGACCGGCATACAGTTCATACTCGATAACACGTTGAAATATAAAGAATTATCAAAAATAAATGTATCTATTGTTGCAATGCCAACAGGTAATAATGAGCAATTTCATCTGAAGGAAGTTCAAATAAATGAGCTTCAATATGAATATTTTTCATATTACTTCGTCTCAAGTGTGTAAAACAAGGTATACTTTTGTGTTGCATAAGGCATAAATGGCATATCTGAAAAAAAATTCATTTTATTAATTAAACTGTAATGGAAAACTTATGAAAAAGACATTGAATTTCCTTAGTGTGGTATTGTTATGTGCAGTAAGTTTATATGCACAAGTTCCTTATTATGGAACGCCATTTTTTAAACAGGGCTTTGATACTGATGATATTGCATCAACTAACTGGGTGCAGTCGGGAATAAAATATTCAACATCGGGCAACAATTCGACAGGCACGGCATGGAGTACTACCAATCAATATACTCCGCCATTCAAGAATTTTAAGACAGCAGACCCAGACAACACATATTCTCTTCTGTGTACGATTGAGAAGAATGCGGGCTTGATAGATAGTATCACCTCGCCTGTAATTGCGAATACTATTGATGAACAAATTTGCGTTGGCTTCTCGGTGCTTAGCATAGAAGAGGCTTTTCCAACAGGATATGGCTACATGGAATTTCAGATTTCAAAAGATGATGGAGCAACATGGGCTACTATGTGGAATAGCAAAAACGACGCAACCGGTTTTGAATATATTGAAACCTTAATACCTGCTAACACTCGCTGGAAAACAGTTCAGGTGAATTTGCCGAAAGCATATAATGGACAGGATTTCAAATTGCGATTCTGTGTTAATTCGCCTGATATTAGAGAAGAAAAAGCTATGGAATTAATGATAGATGCTGTTTTTGCTTCAAAACGACGCAATATGGATGCAAAATTAATAATTGTTAATAATTTCAAATTAAAGAATGATGCAGGTTTTGACTATATCAATAAAGGCGCATTTTTTGAAGAGCCTGTAACAATCAAATTTATTAACGAAGGCATTGACCCTATCGCCAGTATCGATGTCGGATATGCAGTCCAAGTGGACGATATGACGAAGCAATCAATAAATGAAACATATTCTTTAGCAACTCCAGTCCAATATGGCGATACCGGCACTTATACTTTTACAGCCAAAGCCTTATTGGAAGATAAAAGAACTACGTACAAACTTGCTGTATGGACGGCATTAAACGGCGAGGAATATAAGGACGACGATTCCCTGTCATATACCGTTGAAAACGTCATGACCGATGTACCATACAAAGCAGAATGGCTGAAAATATCGGGAGTGCCCGCTGACGAATGGCAAGTGGTTCAAGCTAATACAGGCACAGGCTATCCGACATGGACGCAGGCTAATTTTAATAACATTATGGCTTCCGTATGTAATGCTTCGAATGCTTCATTTGATGCCAACAGCTATTATTTTTCGCGCCCTGTATTTTTTGAAGCAGGCAAAACCTATGAATTAAAATTTACAACCGCAACAGATTCCGGCGAAGATACTGATACCAATGCCATGAGAGTATTTTGGACAGACAGGCTTGATACCGCTGCCCGCATTGGAGATTATTTATTCAATAAAGCAAATATCAATAACAATCCGCTAACTCAGACATACTTTGTTACTCCGGATAAAGATACGGCATACTATTTCGTATTTCAGGCATTATGCAAAGCTGCAAACAAACCACTTTACATATATGATGTTTCCGTCAGGGAAGTACGCGATATAGATGCACAGATTATATCATTGCAGTCTCCTGTAAATAAAACATACAGATATACAGACAGCGAAACTGTCAGCGTAACATTAGGCAATGCCGGATTGCAGCCTGTTGCGGGTGAAGCTGTAAAAGTATATTATATATTTGAAAGCAATCCGCCTGTGGAAGAAACAATAGAACAGGCATTAACAGTTGGTCAATCTGTCGAATACACCTTTGCTGCAAAGGTAAATATGGAGGCACTAAAAACATACAGCATAAAAATCGGCGTAAAATTAGATGGCGACGAGGTAGCATACAATGATGAACTAACAGTCAATATCAGCCCGCAGGTTGTGGAACTGCCATATAATGCAAGCCTTGGCACTAATATGAACGACCGCACCTACGAAGAAGAATACTGGACATCTATTGACAGCAAATGGAATGTTTCCGCAATAGCATCGGATGTGCGCTGGCTGTATGGCGGCAATACCGGAAATCCAGCCAAAACTATTGCCGCATTATTTTCGAGACCTGTCCATATAGCTAAAGATACCGTATGCGAACTAAACTATTCTGTTGCAAGAAGTGCTGCCAATACAGATGTGCCTTTTAAAGTTGGTGTTTATAAAAAGAATGGAAGTACATACGAACTGATAGAAATACTAAATGAATTTGTAATAACTACTGCAAATAATGAATATACAAAATATACCAATACCTTTATCTCAACTGCAGACGGCGATTACTACTTTGGCTATATCGTAGACCCAACCGGCATCGAACTCGGATTGCGCTGCAATGTTTTATTAAAAGAAATTAATTTTTCTAAGAAAGAGGTTGACATAATGCAGTATGGAGATGCTGCCAAGCCTGTTATTGTTTCAAAAGAAATTTTTGAGGCTGGAAGTCCCAAAATGGCACTGCTAAATGATGGAAGTATTTTTGTTTCGTATTGGAGTACGGGCAATAACAGCAAATACGACCTGTATGCGCAGCTGCTAAACCAACAGGGAATCAAGCAATGGGCAGAGCCTAAGTTAATTTCCAACAATAATCATACTTATTCCCTAATTGATGCCGTAACGGCTGACAAGCAAAATAATTTCATAATGGGCTTTTCTAATTTGATAAAGGAGCCCGCCACTCAAAACGAGCTTAGGTTATCCAAAGTGTCCAAAGATGGAGAATATATATGGGGCGAGTCTGGTGTTATTATTTCGCCCATGTCTGAAAATCTAATGGCATTCGGCGTTCTGGCAGCTGATAGCAAAGGCGATATTTATGCCGCAGCCAATACAGCCTCCGGCACAGGCGGCAAATTGTATAAAATAGATGGCAAAACAGGCAACATAATCAAATCTATTAACAGCAATGTATCCTCTATGGTAATGGATAAAAACGATAACCTCTATGTAGCATATTCTGATGTACCGAATAGATTGAATCTGCAAATTTATAATACTGACTTAATCGCAAAATACGCAGAAGCAGCGCAGGTAAGTACCGGCAATGTAGATGGACCGTCGAAAATACTCTTAGATCCATCAGGTGGCGTATGGGTTTGCTATTATAGCAATTTATACCATTTTACATTTTTTGTCCAATATCTGGATGGAAACCTGATACCCCGTATTGGCTTGGATGGAGTAGCTGTTTCCAATAACCCGGCACGCTACAGGCTTAATGGCTGGCCTGTTATCATACCCGAAGAAGAGACATTGGCATTTGCTTTTTCTGAAGTTGTATCCGGCGGCGAAGTGTTCAATTATATTAAGGCACAGAAAATTAAAAAAGATGGTACGCTATTAATGACCACAGAAGGAACAGATATAATTCCAAGCTCAAAACAGTCATTAGATGCAATGGGATTATATAATACAGGTTCAAAGCTGGCTTTGAATTACAGGTATTACCAAGGCTCTGGCTCTACATTAAGAACAAATTCAGCAATAGCTTTCTTCGATATGGATTTTTCCAATCCCGAAAAATTAGAATATTCACTGTCGGATTATGACTATGTAAAGTATGTTACGGAAGCGGATAACTATGGTATCTATAGTGTATGGACATCAAGGTTAAGCGGCAGCGAGTCCAATCAGGCAATAAAAGCTCAGCATGTTAATTTTGACAGGACATTGCCTAATAAACCTCTATCCATACAACTTGCAACTAACAATATTGACTATGGTTATGCAACAGGCGGCGGTTTATTTAATAACGGCGATTCTGCAATTGTTGAAGCAGTAACCATTAAGGATAATCCTGCAAATCAATTTGTTGAATGGCAAATAGATGGTATCAAAGTATCAGAAGAAAATCCATATAAATTTGAAGTAACCAAAAATGCAACTCTGGTTGCAATATTTAAGCAATACAACAGCATTGAAGAGGATATAGCCCTCACATCTCCAATTATCAGCCCTAATCCTGCTAAGGCAGGTGCGGCACTGTCTTTGCACAATGTTAATATTGGCGATATAAAAAGGGTTAGCATACATGATCTAAGCGGTCATACCCTCATGGATGCAGAAGCGAACATTAACATGATACTTAAAGCGCCAAATACTTCAGGAGCCTATATTCTGAAAATCACAACAAACGAAGGTACTTATAAAGTCAAGATGCTGGTACGTTAAAACCATCAATTAACTTTAAAAAAATCAAAGCTATCCCACTTTTTGGTCGGATAGCTTTTTTTTTGGTCTAATAAGCAAAACCAGAGCTGACAGGTAAAGCACAAAATATATTTCAATTGGTTTTCTACTCTTTGTTTCCTTTCGCATAACTACAGTGGCTATATTTCATTCCTGCCAAAATACAGAAAAATAATGGATTTTTAGCTGAAGAATTTTGTTTTATGAAAAAAAAATCATAAAACAAAATGATTTTTTGCTACAATGCTATTGTTAGTTCGTGCAATTTTTATATATTTGTTCCGTCCTATTTAACTGAATTGAGTTAATTATCATACTTTTAACAATAAATGACGAAGCGGAGGCTTAAATGAAATTAAAAAAAATTGCTTCATTAGCATCTGTCGGAATAACTGTAATAGCTACAAGCTTAATTCTTTCAAGCTGTAGCTGTAAAATTTCTGAAGAACAACTCAAAACTCTATCAGATTTGAGGCGTCAGGAACAAGCTGTTAATGCCGACATCACAAGTTTACAAAACGAAAAATCCAAAACAGAACGAGAAATTCAAGCAAGGAAATCAGAAGCAGACGAGTGCAACCAGAAACGACAAATAGTAAAGCAAAGGTTATCATCATGGCCTAATATTTGGCCGGAGTATACTCCTCAACCTTAATTTTATTAACTAATATTTTAATCGGAGAATTTACAATGAAACACATAATTTTATATGCTTTTATTATTATTGCAATGGGTTCAACTGCTTTTGCCAAAGAAGTTCCACCACCGCCAGAAAGCAAACCAGACTTGGATTTAACTTGCGACGAGGCAGAAGCTCGCATTAAACAACATCAGCAAAAATTAGATGCCTTAAAGCAAAATTTTAATAGCTTGAAAAATGATAAAGCTAAATTAGATGCAGACTTGGAAGCTGCTATACAAAGTGCAAAGGATTGTGAGGAAGAGATTTTGCGTTTATGCGAAGCAACGCAGGCTGACCTTGAGGCATATCGCCAAAGACTTGGCGTTCTTGAGGGAAAAGTGAGGCAGATGAAATCTCTTTCAAATGATGAACTTGCTGACAGGAAAGCGGACGTTCAAGCGCTTGAAGCAGAATTAAACACTTTACGCAAAAACAAACTTGCTGTTCTTCCAGAGTTCTATGACAAGATAATTATTATTGCAAGAGACATCAAAGGGCTTTATAGAGAGAAGAAAATTAATGGCTACACCGTTGGAACTTGGGCGCAGGATAAAGATTGTTTGTGGAATATTGCAGGAAAAATGGAAATTTATGGAGATCCTTTCCAATGGCCTAAAATTTGGCAATCGAACACAGACCAAATCCGTAATCCAGATATAATTCATCCAGGTCAAGTTTTGAAAATTCCACCAGCTGGTCCAAAAACAGACGATGAAATGAAAGCTGAAAGAAGATACTGGCGCAACAAACGTGCAGCAGAAGCTGAAGCGTTGCCGGCTGCAGGACAATAAAATTTAAATTGTAATTCAAGGCTGTCATAATCGCTATGATAGCCTTTTTTTTAATCTGTATTCCATCATAAATTATGAAATTATTGACTTATTTCATTGCTTCTATGTTCATATCGGCTCTATATGCTGAAGAATATATTGCAACGCCAATACAAATTACCCCAGAGCATAAGTCGGAAGTTAGAACATTGCGCCCGAATTTCACTTGGCATTCTGTTGAAAACGCAATTTATTATGGCATACAAATTACAACGGATGTTACTTTTTTGAATATTAGTGCGGTTTCAGATTTGGATCGCGGTTTCATTTCCGATACTTCGATTATTCCAGAATTTAGCCTGCATGCAGATACGTTATATTTTTGGCGGGTTCGTGCGCGAACACTTCAGCAAACAAGCGAATGGTCAGATATTCATTACATTAAAACGCCAAAAACGGGGAATATTTTTGAGAAAAACTATAAAAATAAAATTGACATCGAATGCTTTCCAAATCCTGTAACTAGTATCGCAAACATTAAAATAAATTTAAACAAATACGCACAAGCGGATTTATATTTATTTGACAATAATGGCAGGCTTGTAGAAAAATTATGCACAATACAAAATAATTTTGATGCAGATTATGAGCAAATTTCTATGAATTTTAACAAATATCCTCCCGGCCCATACAACATATTTTGCATTACTTCCAATAGCGAAGTGCTTGCAATCATATCCGTTACAGCCATATAAATCTTTTTATGAATATTTGTTAATAAAACACATGCTTAAAGCTATGAAACAAAATCTTAAAATTTGGATTTTTGCTACTCGTCCATGGTCTTTTCCTGCATCTCAATGCCAGCATTGGTATCATTCATGTATGTCTTTTATATGCACAAAGCAAACGAGTTGGAAGCAAATTTCACATTAGGCATTATAGCTGTAATTGGTGCATTGATATTTCTATAGGTGCAATGTTATAAGTGATTACTGCGATTACAAAAAAGGCGTGGATAGCGAAACAGCTTATATGTCAGGCTCCAGTATGCTTATAAACAAAGGGTTTGAAACCAGCCCAATTTTTAAAAATGGGACTTATATTTTTAGCTATCGGCGTTAGTTTAGGCTTTTTTATTGTATCTAATATTAGTATGCTTTAATAGGACCAGCAGAAGAGATATTTTGGCGAGGGTATGTGTAGCGAACATTTGAAAAACGCTATAATCAATGGATAGCATTGGGCTTGTCAGTTTTTTTCTACGCATTTGTTCATGTTTGTTCATTAAACTTTATGTTAATAATGGCAGCAATGGTATGTGGTATGTTTTGGAGCTTTATATACATGAAAATTAATAGCTTAGTGCCATTAATCATTTCTCGTTCATTATGGGATTTATCAATATTCATATTGTTCCCTGTGGCATAAATTTCTGAATATTTTTTCATAAAAATATATCGTTGTTGGCTATAATGGAAAGTTGTTTGCAGCAGAACAGTGAAAGGTATTTGTGTGTGTTCACTATTCTGCCGCTATTGTTCTTCGATTTCCTGTATCTCCATTTTCACTAATTGTAGACCATCTGGTTTGTGTGAATAGGAAGTAATTGCAAGAAATATTTTTAAATTTTTTTTGATAATGGAGATACCTTCAGTGCATTTATTGCATACATATAATTTTGAGCGGTATAGCTTTTTATGACATTTTTCTTTATTTTTGTGAGGCGGTGACTGGCTCATTGAATGAGCGGTAAATCCGAAAATTTAATGCCATATTAACATCATCGTACTGAATTTATTAAAAAAAATTAATAATTATGTTTGAAAATCTAACCCGCCCTGATTGGGTACCAGAAAACCACGAAGGACATGAATTTGCCACATATATCATGCCTGCCAAGATTGAGGCTGTATCCTCGGAGGCGCCCGACTTGCACCAGCATCTCAAAAAGCGGCATAAGCTGGCTATTGACGATTACTATAATGGCATTATAAATCAGGACGTTATAGTTCTATCGCAGGCAATTACGCTGATTGAAAGCAATGCTGAAAATCATATTGCCGAAGCCCAGAAAGTTTTGCAGCGCATATTGCCGCATACAGGCAAGTCGGTTCGCATAGGCTTCTCAGGTCCGCCCGGTGCGGGTAAAAGTACGACAATAGAAGCATTTGGCTGCTATTTATGCAAGCAGGGTTTGAAGGTTGCGGTGCTTGCCATTGACCCGAGTTCGACATTGACCAAAGGCTCAATACTTGGTGATAAGACCCGTATGGAGCTGCTTTCTCGCGAAAAAAACGCATATATTCGCCCGTCGCCGTCGGCAGGCACTTTGGGTGGAGTTGCACGCAAGACGCGCGAAACGATTCTTGCATGCGAGGCTGCCGGCTTCGATGTGATTATTATCGAAACGGTTGGCGTTGGCCAGAGCGAAGTAACCGTGCGGTCTATGGTCGATTTCTTTCTGCTTGTGCTTATTCCGGGCTCTGGCGACGAGCTGCAGGGCATCAAAAAAGGCGTGGTTGAAATATCCGATATGATTGCCATAAACAAGGCAGATGGCGATAATGCAAGTTATGCCAATATCACTAAGAGCCAATACCAGCAGGCGCTTGGCATGTTGCAATCGGCAACCGACGGCTGGAGAACGCCTGTGATCACCTACTCGGCACTGAATAATAAGGGCATAGGCGATATATGGACGCAGGTTAATACGTTCGTGGATTTGACCAAGCTGAATGGCGCTTTTGGCAGGCGCAGGCAGGAGCAGGTGATACATTGGGTTTATTCGATGATTGAGGAGGAAATAAAGAACAGGTTTTATCACAATCCGGCGGTTGCGGCTGCAAGGGGCGGCATCGACAAGCAGGTGCTTTCGGGCGAAATGACGCCGACAACCGCAGTCAACACCCTGTTAGAGCTATATGGACATTTATGAGCCATGCTGCAAGGCAATGGCATGCAATCAAACAATTAATGTATATTTACACTTATACCCAATAGCTATCAATAATATGCAATATCACAAAAAGCACCCCTCTACAAGAGAGGAATTATGCAACTATCAATATTTACATGATATTATATATTCTCCTTCGCCTGAAGGAGCCCATGCAAAAAGTCTTTTTATTTTAAAATTAAATATTTAAATAAGTATTTATTGACTTTGCTTAATATTATTTTTATGAGTTATATAATAGCATTTAACCCCGATCAGCAACAACTACTTTGTGAAATAGATAGTTACATAAGTTTGAGTAACCCAGTTCGAGTGATAGTCGATAAGGTTGTCGAGCAGCATCCTGAACTGCTTCCAGAGAAAGTCACTAAATCGACAGGGCGTCCAGCCTATAAATTAGCAACTCTAATAAAACTGTATATTTACGGTTATTTGAATTCAATAAAATCTTCTCGAAAACTGGAACAGGAAAGTTACCGTAACCTTGAATTGCTTTGGCTTTTGGGGAATTTACATCAGGATTATCGCACGATCGCAGATTTTCGAGCAAAGAATAAAGATTCAATACATAAGCTGACGTTGCTTTTGCGTAAATCTCTTATAAATAATAGATATACTTGTTTAGCAGGAAATGTAAAATACATTGAAAATGAATTAAATTTTATTCCAGAAATAATAGTTGCTGACGGCAGTTATGCAAATGAAGATCAGATAGAAGCTATTGAAAATAAATGAGTTATTGTTGCCGTTCCTTTTCCGAAGAATAAAAATACTTTATCTGAAATCACGTTTGAATATGACGACTCCCAAGATATTTATCGTTGTTCTGCAGCAAAAAATTAATAATTATTCATAAAAAAGCGAGGCGATATAGTAGACATCATGACACATATCAATGTAAAAATGCGACAATTGTTCCATTGAAACACATATGCTCAACAAAGTGAGCAATACCGCGTTGATAGTCATCTTCCTGCACAGAACCTGCACGAAAAACTATGTGCAGTTCCGCACGTTTTTCTGGCTTCTTATTTTCCAT